>JANQPS010001026.1 GCA_028285365.1 Thermoanaerobaculia bacterium
CGGCCTCGACCCAGTTGACGGCGAGCAGCGTCATCGGCACGGTCTCACACATGTCTCCGGAGCAGATCCGTGAGCCGGCGACCGTCGATCGACGCTCCGACGTCTACTCGCTGGCGATCCTGACGTACCAGCTGCTCACCGGGGGAACGCCGTTCGACGGCGAAAACTCGACCGCGGTGCTGCTGGCCCACCTCCAGCAGCCCCCGCCTGATCCACGCAAAGTCGTCCCTGGCCTCCCCGAGCACGTCGTCGGTAGCCTGTGGAGCGCTCTCTCCAAGCTCCCCTCCGCAAGGCCTTCGACCGCTGGCGACTTCGCGCGCAACCTCAGGGGACTCAAGCCGCTCGACGCACCCACCGTGGTGGAATGAGATTCAACTCCGTCACCGACTTCTATTGTCCCGAGAGATCCAAGACCCCAAGACAGGAGACGCCATGGGCCAGGCACACCAACACCCACCTCGACATTCACACGGCACAAGCTCTCGTCTCCTCAGACGTCTCGACCCACTCGTTGGATGGCTCGCCCTGGGAGCTGCAGGCCTCTTCGTGGCGTCAGCGGGACACGCCGCCACGGTCATTCAGTGCGGCCAGCTGCTCGACGTGATCGAGAAGCAAACGCTGACCGATCAGCAGATCCTGGTCGAGGACGACATGATCACCGCCATCGCGCCGCGTGTCGACGCACCCGACGACGCCCGCGTCATCGACCTCGGCGACCACACCTGTATGCCCGGCCTGATGGACATGCACATTCACCTGTTCATCGACGCAACCGGGCGAACTCTCGACGAGTCCGCTCCAACGCAGTCGAGCGCCTACAACGCCCTCATGGGCCTGCGCAACGCCCAGACGCTTCTCGAGCTCGGCTTCACCACGATCCGGGTTCCGGGAGACATGGACTACCACTATGCCGGCATCGAGCTCCGCGACGCGATCGCACGCGGCTGGCACACGGGTCCCCGCATGCTCGTCGCACCGCACGCCATCACACCACTCGGTGGCCACGGCGACTTCAACAGCTACTCGCCCGACCTACCTGTCGAGCTCACCGGTCCCCTGGTGGCTGACGGTGTCGACGAGGTTCGACGGGCCGTCCGCCGGGAGATCAAGTACGGAGCCGACTGGATCAAGATCATGGCGAGCGGCGGGGTCATGTCTCAGAATGACGATCCCGAGGTCGCGGCCTATACGAGGGAGGAGTTCGAGGCCTTCGCCGACGAGACCCATCGTCACGGCAAGAAGATCACGGCTCACGCGCACGGCGACGCAGGAATCAGGGCAGCGGTCGAGGCCGGCTTCGACTCGATCGAGCACGCGACGATGATGGCGCCCGAAACCGCTCGCCTCATGGCCGAGAAAGGCACGTACTACGTGCCGACTCTCTACGTCGTCGACTGGATCCTCGAACGTGGAGCCACCGGTGGGATTTCGGCCAACAACCTCGCCAAGGCAAAGCTGGTTGCCGAGAAGCACGGCAACTCGGTGAAGCTGGCCGCGTCAGCCGGCGTCAACCTCGTGATCGGATCGGATCCGATCTTCCCGATGGACGAAGCCATCCGTGAGTTCACCTCGCTCGCGAGGCGTGTCCCGGACACCTGGCTCGTGTTACGGGCGGGCACCATCAACCCCGCGCACATGCTGGGACTGGAAGACGAGATCGGCTCGCTCGAGATCGGCAAGCAGGCCGACATCGTCGCATCTCCCGAGAGCCCGATCGACAACATGCAGAACATCGAGAACGTCGCCTTCGTGATGAAGGGTGGCGTGGTCATCAAGGGCGGCGAGTAGAGCGCCCTTCAGCACCATCGGCCCAGTCCCGGTTGACTGAGTCGAGCCGCGGTATCTACCGGCCGCCAACTCGCGTTGCGAGTCCGCGTCACTGTGAACGACGCACTAGGAGCCTCTATGCCCGGACTCGCGAGCGAGCCCCCGAGCTCGTGCGCTCGGCGACACCTCCAAACGCTGCCGCGCCTCTCGCCATCCGACCCAGGCTAGGAGCACAAATCCTGTCGTATCAATGACATAGAGTGAGGCGACGATCCTTTTGGCAGGACCTTCGACGGTGCATACGGCCCTGCGGCAGGAGAGAACGATGAGCAAAACCGGCTACTGGCACGTCTCGGCTGTGGTGGTGACTTTTGCCGCCCTGGTCGGCTATCACCTCGCCTCGGCAGGACTCACCGGAGAGAAACCCTCGCTGGTCTGGGTCTCCATCCTCTTCACTCTTTTTGGTCTGCTCCAAGCAGCCTATGTTCTCGGATGGAGGCGCGCAGCCGTCTTCTTCGCGCTGGGCACGGTGCTCTCCTGGATCTCCGAATCACACTCGATAGCCACAGCCAACGTCGGGGCCTACTACTACACCAACGTCCTCGGTCCCAAGCTCGGCCAGGTTCCAATGGTGATCCCACTGAGCTGGTTCATGATGATGTATCCCAGTTACATCATCGCGAACCTGATCGTTCTGCGCAGACCGACTGTCGAGCGCACGACCGTCGGACAAGCCATCTGGCTCGCCTTCCTCGCTGGTGTGATCCAAACGGCCTGGGACCTGTCGCTCGACCCGTACATGGTCGGCGTCGTCAAAGCCTGGATATGGGAAGACGGAGGACCGTACTTCGGCATCCCCTGGGCCAACTACTACGGCTGGGTGGTCGTCGTCACCGGCATCAGTCTCGCCTACCGACTGATCGAGCGCTTCATCCCTCTGCGACCGGCGGGACCGGTGAGCTTCTGGATCGCCTCGATGCCGGTCGCCATCTTTGCCCTCAATTGGGCCTCGGACCTGCTGATGGGCGAGCCGGTCGCAACCCGCCTGATCGCCACCTTCGCCATGGGGATCTCGGTGCTCGTGGCAACACAACGACTCCTGGTCATGTACTACGGCTCCGACCCGCCGGTCGAAGGAGCTGGCGAGCCAGCGGAGGCTACGTCATGAAGCTCGCGTCGATCGTTCTCGCCGTTGTCGTGCTCATGGCCATCGTCGTAGGTGCCTTCCACCTCAACCCGCTGCTCAACGAAGACAGGCTGCCGTTCAAGTGGCTGGTGCCGCCTTTTGCACTCTTCAGCCTCCTGCACGCCGCGTACCTCCTCGGCTGGCCGCGAGCGTGGACGATGTTCGGGGTGGCCTCCGTTCTGTCGCTCTCGTCCGAGCTCCTCGGCACGCTGACCGGCTTCCCGTTCGGTGAGTACCACTACACCGACGTCCTCGGCCCGAAGCTGTTCGGCCACGTGCCGATCGTCATCCCGTTGACCTGGTTCCTGATGATGTATCCCGCCTACCTCATCGCCAATCTGATCTCGGAGTCGAAACCCGTCGTCGAGGCTCGAGGCTGGCTCCAGATCGCTTGGCTGTCTCTGCTTGCCGCCGTCGCCATGACGGCTTGGGATCTCACGCTCGACCCCTACATGGTGACCTACGAGAAGGCCTGGGTCTGGGAGCAAGGTGGCCAGTACCTCGGCATCCCGTTCCAGAACTACTTCGGTTGGGTGCTGACCATCTTCGTGGTTTTTGTCATCTATCGCTCGCTCGAGCGACGCATCGAGTGGCAACCTCTCGGACACTGTCCGAAGTGGATGGTGCTGCTACCACTGTTGACTTACGCCCTCATGTCGATCGGCGACGTGCTGTTTGGTCAGCCAGTCGAGATCATCCTCATCTCGCCGTTTGTCATGGGTCTGCCGTTCCTGTTTGCCCTGACGGGCCTCGCGCAATGGCAACCCGAGAGCAAAACCACGCGATCTCAGGACTGACGCACACCAACCGAGCCGACGAGACCGTCGTCACCCTTGATCGCGGCCAACCGAATCGCGGTCGCCTTGACCGCGACCTCGATTGAGACCCTGATTGCGGCCGTCGAGCTCAGTCGATCAAGAGACCGGGATCCGACTGGACCTGGTCACGGCCGTCACTCTTGGATCGGTACATGGCCCGATCCGCGGCTTCGATCAGCTCTTGTCCCGCCATGCCTCCTGCGAGAGTGGCGGTGCCGATACTGACCGTGAGCTGAAGCGTGATGCCATCGAGCTCGATGGCCTCCTGCGAGACCAGCTGCCTCACCCTCTCGGCAAAAGCCAGGGCTCCCTCTTCACCCACTTCGGGAAGCACCAGCGCAAACTCGTCACCGCCGAAGCGCACCATGAGCTGCTCGCGCCTGACCCGCCGACTGATGCGCTGGGCCAGTTCGCACAGAACGCGATCTCCGAACACGTGACCGTGGGTGTCGTTGATCTCCTTGAAACCGTCGAGATCGATGAGGACCAGCGAGAGCGGCGCCCCGGTGCGGTCACTCCGTGCCACCTCGCGCTCCAGGAAGTCGTCGAAGAACCTCCGATTGCGCAGACCTGTCATCCCGTCGGTGATGGCAAGGCGATAGAGCTCTTCGTGGTACTGAGCCTCTGCGTTGTCACGACCGATGAACCTGAAGACCGCGCCGCCGACCTTGATCAGATCGCCGTGATCGAGCTCGTGCTCCTCGGTCAGAGCCTCGTCGTTGACGAAGGTTCCGTTGGTGCTCCCTCGATCGATGACGTAGGCGTGATCGCCGCGTTCGAAAACGAGGGCGTGATGCCGCGACACGCTGTCCAGCCGGATGATCACGTGGTTGTCAGCGGAGCGTCCGAGAGAGAGCTCCTGATGCAGCTGGTAGCGCTTGCCCAGCTCGTCGCCGTGAATCTGCACCAGCGAAGCACGCCCTGGCGACTCCGGCAAGTCGGGTCGAACCTGGGTTTGCGTGGTCTCGGTCAGGGAGCGTTGCATCATCGTGCGGGCAAGCTCTCGCGTCCGCGAGAGCTGATCAGAAGAGCAGGAACGGCGGAGCCTTTCGGCACGCTCTCGAGGCCATGCCAAAACGCCATTCCCAGGGGGTCCAGAGAACCCTAGCACGTCGCGCTGTCGCCCGGCCAAGGCCGGCCGAACTGGCGACAGGCGGAACGAACGTCCGCACTCAGGCCCAGCCGGGACCTCAGGTCCCGGCGTCAGTAGTGAATCGATAGACCGTCGTGTGGTGATAGCGCCGTCCCGGGCGCAGGACCGTCGACGGAAACTCCGGTTGATTGGGCGAGTCAGGGAAATGCTGCGTCTCGACACACAAACCACTGCGTCGCCCGTAGGTCTTGCCTGACTTGCCCAGCACGCTGCCATCGAGGAAGTTGCCGGCATAGAACTGGACACCGGGCTGAGTGGTCAGAACGTCGAGACGTCGACCGCAACCGCTGTCCCGAACCGCGGCAGCAGCGGTGAGCTCGACCGGACACCCAGGGGAGCGGTCGATCACCCAATTGTGATCGTAGCCACCTGCCAGGCTGAGCTGCTCGAAGTCGTCGTCGATGTGCTGCCCTACGCGAGTCCAGGAGCGCAGGTCCATGGGTGTCCCGTCGACGGACGCGATCTCACCGGTCGGAATCAGGTTCTCGTCGACTGGTGTGTAGCGAGAAGCCAGGAGTCTCACCTCGTGCTCCAGGATGTCACCTCGACCCTCACCGGCGAGGTTGAAGTAGCCGTGGTAGGAGAGATTCACCACTGTCGGGCGATCGGTGGTGGCTTCGGCCTCGATCACCAGATCCGAGGGACTTTCGAGGCGGTAGCGCACGAGCACCGCGAGCTCACCGGGATAACCCTCGGCGCCGTGGCGACTGACGTGCCGAAACTCCACAGCCGGTCCTCGCTCGGACTCGACCTGACGCCCCTGCCAAGGCACCCGGCTGAGTCCATCGAGTCCACCGTGCAGTGAGTTGGGTCCGTTGTTGATCGGCAGCTCGAAGGTCTCACCGTCGAGTGTAAATCGGCCTTTCGCGATGCGGTTGGCGAACCGCCCCACGACGGCGCCGAAGTAGGGCCCTCCTCGCGCTCCATAACCCTCGACCGAGTCGTACCCCAGCAAGACGTCCGCTACCTGCCCCTCTCGGTCGGGGACTTCGACGGAGACCAGGCTCGCTCCCCAATCGGTCGCCTGGATTCTGAGACCCGGTATCTGGAGGTCGAAGAGCGAAGCTTCGAAGATCGCACCAGCCCGCTCCACCGGTCCGAAAGAGCTCCGGGTGGAGCTCCAGGATGACGTCGCGGTTGACGGATCAGGACGGCGGGCTTGCATCGGACCACTCCAGCACGGCAGATCCCCTCAATCTTCGGCGCGCTCGCGCAAGATCAGGACGGCCATGACGACTCCGACCGCCATCATGAGGAACGTGACCCGCTCCCCGAAGCGATCGGCCAGCGCACCGATGGGGAGCCCCATCAGACCAAATCCGGCAAACGACATCATCATCAGCGACATCACCCGGCCGACGTACTCGGGCTCGGTCTGGCGGATGATCACGGCGCCGGCCAGGGTCTGGAATCCGCCGCCAACGGCACCGATGAGCAACATGATGGCCACCATGAAGCCGAAACCCGGTACGGCCGCACCGAATACCAGACACACGCCAAAACCCACGCCCAACCATGAAAACAGTCGCGCCGCACCGGAGGAGTCGGCGAGACCAGCCACCAGGATGCTGGCGACGAGAGATCCCAAGGCGGAGACCCCGAACAGGATGCTGGAGGACTCGGAAGGCGAGCCCAACTGGTTCTCGACGAACCCAGGCAGCAGTGTGACATGCGGGAAGCCGACGATGGTGACCAGGGTGAACAGGAGGACCAGGCGTCTGAGCCGAGGCTGCCTGAACACGTAGCGCACGCCGTCGATCATGTCGTCGAACACGTTGCCGCCGCCGTTAGATGTTCTGGGCTCTGACCGCGGGAGTAGCAAGAGACTCATCGCCGAGACCAGATAGAAGGCGCCCATCGTCGCGTAGGCAATCCAGGCGCCGTCATCCGACAGCGCCAGCAGCGCTCCCGCCACAGCCGGCCCCAGCACCCGGCACGCGGAGTTGGCGACCTGCGACAGCGCTACGGCGTTGCCGCGCAGATCAGGCCCCACGAGCTCTACAGCGAGGGACTGCCGAGCCGGACCGAGAAAGGCAAATGACGAGCCCATCACCAGCGAGCCAGCGGCCAGCCAAGCCAACTCGATGCGCCCGGTGAGAATGGCCCAGGAGATCGAGAAAAAGACGGTCATCGTCGCGAGCTGGCAGACCGCGATCGTGCGCCTCTTGGGGAGTCGGTCCGCAAAAGCACCGCCCAGGGGGCCGAAGAGGAACATCATCAGTCCCTGCGCAAACACCACGACACCAACTGCCGCGTTGTTGCCAGTGAGGTCGAACGCCACGACGCTTTGAACCACCGTCGACATGAAGAAGCCGACGAAGGCAAACAGCGTACTGATCCAGAGGATCCTGAAGTGACGCACGCGGAGCGACGCGAACGTTCCCCGTAGTCGATCGGTCAAAGCGCGCGATCTCCGGTAAGCGATCTCGTGCCGACAAAAGATCGACCCAAGATCAAAGTGGCAGCGTAGCGCAACTCCGTCGAGCCTCACGACCAGGAGCTATCATCTCGAGCCGGGCCGGCCGGCGGCCACTCGCCAATCCGCCAAGAAAGAGAGCTGTATGCCACGGCACCCCTCGCCACTCGTTCCCCTGGCCCTCGCCGCGGTCTTCGCTACAGCCACCTCCCAGCCAGAGGTCCTTGCACAGCTCTCGTCTGACGCCACTCGGATCGGCGACGACGACATCCCCGGCGCCTTCATGCTGGCGCCTGCGGTCGAGCTGCTCTACGACAACGGCATCGCCAACTTCACGACCTCGATCGCGTCGCAGGACTCCGAGGAGTTCTTCGCACGCACTGCCGACGACTTTGTCCTCGACGGCGAGTCACTCGGCTGCAGCACCGGACGTTTCGACATTGCAGAGGTGCTCGTGATGATGGTCCAGGAGGACTCGACGCCCCAGGCCTTCGGCGTCGAGTTCTACGAAGACGACGGCGCCGGCAGACCTCGTCCCGCCAATGCAGCAGTTCCGATCGCCAGCTTCCCGGAAACCTCGCAGATCGACCTCGGACGGTTCGGATTGACCACCACTCTCTTTCAGGTCGGCTTCGAGACCCCCGGTTTGTCTCTGAGAGCCGACATCCCCTACTGGATCTCCTCGTTCGGGACCGACGTCACCACGAACGGCGACGCCTTCTACAACTTCTTTGCCGTCTCCAACGGAGCCGAGGGTACCGAGGACAACGGTGTGGTCATCGCACCGGTCGCCGAGGTCGACATCTGGACCCCCATCGACGACGTACTCGGACCACCCGCTCGAGCGTTCTCGTTTGCTATCGCTGGATCGTGCGGCGCGGCGCAGACACTGGAGGTCCCGTCGTTGGGTGTCGGCGGGATGCTGGTCCTGACGAGCCTTCTGGCGGGGCTGTCGCTTGCGGTCATCAACCGCGGCCGCTCCACCTGACGTCCGGACAACGCAAGCTCGGGAAAGAGACGCCTCCTCCCCGAGCCGCAGACTGAGTGAGCTTCAGTTCGCAAGCTACCTGCGCGAAGGCCGGCTTCGTCCAGCAGCCATGTAGCCATTGGGAGCACGCAACCTCACGAACGCATCGCCACGCGGCCTCCGGCCAACGCTCTCGTCGACTCGGATGGTGACGTCGAGCTGAGCCATCCCGTTGCGATCGACATCTCCCAGTTCGACGACCAGCGAGACACCCGACTTCGATCCGTACCACGTCACTCCGGAACGGGATTCGAATCGTCGCAGTCGCAACCCTTGCTCGAAGAACCGCGGCGACTTGTCGAGCGCATCGAGAGCCAGCTCTAGCATCACCTCGTTGTCCGCCATCCAGCGCTCGACGGCGCCTCCCGGTACCCGCCCCGATGCGCCCAGCTGGATCCAGCCGTCGAGCAGTTCCAGAGCAAACCGGAGATCGAGAGCATGCAAGTGACTCAGCAGGTCGGGCGACGACCACTCGAGCACTCTGAAGGCAAAGCTCTTCTCGTTGTTGGATGCCACGGAGTCCTGCACTTCCAACGACACGCGATAGTCGTGTCCAGCCTCGAACTCCACTTGCCAGGAAACGACTCGCCGTTCGCCATACTGGGCAGCGACGGTGAACACCTTCTCCTCCACCAGGGTTCCGCTGCGCTCGACTGCCAAACGGACCTCGACCTCAGTGAAGTCGGAGTCGGGTGCACTCATGTTCTGGACTGCGAAGACGACCTCGGAGGTGCCCGGCAACAGCGTCTCTTCTCTAGTCGCCGGGTCGACGTCCAGGGAGCCCACCTCGTCCTTGGATGGAGCAATCTTGGCGCCCACGAGTCCGAAATCTTTGCCGACGCACATCGACGTCACGCTTCCGTCTTCGGCAATTGGGCACTGAGGCACCTGGGACTCGCGCACGAGCTCCTCGAGGATTGGAAGAAAGGTCTCCCGAACCATCACCGCGTTCACCGTCCCCGACGGATGAAAAGAGTTCGAGCCGTCTGCGGCCGTCTCCTGATAGGGCGAGCCGGAGTAGTCGTCACTCGAGTAGGACACGAGACTCGAGCTGAAAGGCAGCTCGATGAAGAACGTGTTGACGCCGCGGTGCGTACCGAAGTCCAACTCGCCAGCAACGTTGGACTGACGGGACAACCAGGCAGAAAACTGTCCCAGACCGTTACCCACCGAGAGCCTCGGCAACACGATCTCCGGATCGCTGACCGTCAGCTCACTGCTGAGCACCGTCACCTGGTCGAGCACCGCCGAGTCACCAGCGTGAACGTTGGCATTCATCTGCCAGATTCGCTGCGTCGGCGCGTGGACGATGACGACCGTGGTGAAACCCATGTCGTGCACCAGACGCCTCATCGTGCGTGATTCGGGTTCGGAGAACGGCAGGTCACCGCGATACTTGTGTGCATCTCCGCCGGTACAGTCAGGGTTCTCGGAGCTCGTCCAGCCTCTCGAGAAGTTGCGCGCCAGGTCGACGCCGGCGTAACACGTATCGACATTGGCGTTGCCTCGCCATCCACCCGAGCACGATCCTCCGCCACCACATTGGCTACTCGCGGAGCACGACGCTCCTGGCGTCGGTCCGCCAACACAGACCCGCCGGTACGAGGTCGGATCACCTCCGTTCTGGTCGTCGAGATAGCGCCCCGCAGGATTCGTGTAGGGCGCAATCCAGACGTCGACCCGCTCGAGCAGATCACGGACCTCTCGAGTGCGAGCGTTCTCGAGCAGCCACTCCGCAAACATCACGCAGGTCTCTGAAGCGAGCCACTCCCGACCATGCATTCCGCACTCGAAGAACACCGAGTTGCGCTCGAAGTTGCCGCGATCATCAGACTCGCTGGAGACTCGAAGAATCCAGGAGACCACCCCAGGGGTCGAAGTCTCTTCCATCTCCCAAACGGCGGCTCCCGGAACCGAGGCGGCGAGCTCGACGAGCCGGCCGCGACCCTCGTCTGGATCTCGGTAGTCCATCTGAGCCGACACCCCACTCGCCAGGTTCAGCAAGACCGGCAACAAGGCCAGCAGCAGCACCACCCACCGTCTGCTGGCACCCCAACGGAGGCCACCGCTCAGCCCCCGACCCC
>JANQPS010000135.1 GCA_028285365.1 Thermoanaerobaculia bacterium
GTCGCAACTGGGTTCGAAGCGCTCTCGCTCGAGACCTCGTCTTCGCGCCCGGTGAGCGGTTTCGCTACAGCACCGGGGCGACCCATCTGCTCAGCGCCGTCATCGCCGCATCAACGGGACGTTCCACTCTCGACTTCGGTCGCGAGCACCTCTTCGAGCCGCTGGGAATCGGCCGCGTCCAATGGGCACGAGATCCTCAGGGGATCCACTTCGGCGGCAACAATCTGTCGCTGACTCCAAGAGACATGCTGCGATTCGGGCAGCTCTACCTCGACCGCGGACGATGGGGCGACACACAGATCCTTCCCTGGGAGTGGATCGATCGATCGACGCGCGCAGACCCTCGTCTGGAACAACCCGATTGGGGCGGCTACGGCTACCTGTGGTGGCTGCGACCGCGTGCCGAGCGTGGTGCCTATCGAGCCAGTGGCTTTGGTGGCCAATACATCTACGTGGCGCCAGCCGACGATACGGTGATCGTGGTGACCTCGACCGAGGTCTCCAAGAGCCGGGAGTGGCGGGTCGAGCTGATCTCGTCGATTCGAAAGATCCTCGAGAGTGGTCGCGTCAGCTCGCCGGAAGCGGGCGGCTACATCCCGTCGGGCTGAGCCCCGGGCGCAGCTACGGTCGCTTCTAGACATCCGCCGAACAGCTCTTGACCTGCCCAGAAGCGAGGGCGACGAGCATCGACGACGGTTCCGGGCTGGATCTCCACGGGTGCGCTCGCGAGTCGTGAGCGCGCCAGACGCAGAGCGGCCGACGGAGGTGAGCCACCAGCAATCGCGCTGTAGAAGTGGTCGAAGAGAACGGCGTTGGCGTAAGAGCCCGTCGACCAGCGCGACACGACGGCTGAGCGGGCTCCCAGAGCCGCCAGAGAGACTGCCAGCGCCTGCGGAGAGCCCGGGCCAGTCGTCTCGACGTCGTCGAACCGCCAGCTCGTGGTCAACGAATCGGAGGCTTGCGAGAACACCGCAAGCTCGAACGCTGCCGTCCATCCCGCAACGAGCTCACCGAGCGTGACTCGCCGAGCCGGGAGATTGGGATCCCCTTCGGACAAATCGATCCAGGTCGCCGCCGGATCGGTGGGGTTTTCATGGACGAGAACCGCTGCGTGGACGGCTCGGTAGGGACCAGCCGCAGCCAAGAGGGCATCGAGAGTGGCCTGCTGACCGCTCAGGGTCACCGAACGGCCGAGCTGGCCGGCCGTTGCAGCCTCTCGTCGCTTTGCCGCGTGGTACCTCCAGGTGACCGCCGCGTCACTCAGCGAAGCTCCAAGCGGGAGGTTGCTCGAACGGAATTCCGGGTCGGAGACGACGAGGACGTCATCCACCTCTCCACTGACGGACGATCCCTCCCACGCCCAGCCCAACAGCTGGTTGCACGTCTCGAGCGCCAGCCCCAGGGGCCGGCGCTCAGAATCGATGTCTCGCGGGAGGTTGAGCGACGCAAACGGCAGGTCCGCGAAGACGTCACCACGCAGCAAGACGACTCGCTCGACCTGCTGAAGGTGTTCGGCAACCGGACCCAAGAGGAGATCGCCCAGAGTGTCGCGCATCCTCAGCTCCCGCCCCTTCGCTGGCCCGCCGTCGATCGGCGTCAGGCGGCGAAGCTCCCTTACCAGCTCGCGCAGCCTGTCGACTGGACCGAGCTCGAGCACACCGCTCGCGTCCGCCAGCGCAAATCCGACCTGTGCCGTCGACGCCGCTCCTTGCACCCCCTCGGACGTGTCCTGCGCGAGCCCGTAGGAGAGAAGCAGAGTGTGCTCCGGAATC
>JANQPS010000140.1 GCA_028285365.1 Thermoanaerobaculia bacterium
AGTCGGGGTTCTCGAGCGCTTGTTTCCGCGCTGGCGCCCGCTGTTTTCGGTGGTGGCGAGAGCACCCTCAGTGCGCGAAAGAGCCTCGCTTTGACAAAAGGGACGGAGGCTTCCGAGCCGCTACTGAGGTTGTTCGTGGTCGGTGTTCCGAGGTCGGGCACGACACTCCTGCAGAGCCTGTTGGCGAGCCACAGTGCGCTCGTCTCTTTCACCGAGAGCCACTTCTTCTCTCGCCACTACTCTCCGGTTCCGGGAACCGAGCGGGCGGTGCTCAGGCGGGATCCGCTACCGCGCCTGCTCGAGTTTCTCGCAGAGAACGACGAGCCGGAGGAGGCCGCGCGATCTGTGGAGCGGGCGCTCGGGAGTTCGAGGCTGCCGCCAATGCTCGCGCGCGCTGCTCGTTCACAGCCGGTGGCGCTTGCCTTTCTCGGGCTCCTCGACCAGCTGGCGCGGAAGCGAGAGGCTAGAGGCTGGGTGGAGAAGACGCCCCGCCACCTGCACTATCTGCCCTGGCTCGATCAGCTCGCTGAGGCATCTCGCGCGCACGCGGTCCACATTCTTCGTGAGGGAGTCGACGTCGTGGCGTCGCTACGCTCCGCGTCCCGGCACTGGCCCGAGTCCTACGATCTCGAGACCTGCGTCCGTCGTTGGAACGACGACCTCGAGCGCTCGTTTCGGCGACTGAGCTCGCGTCGGGATCACTTCGTCTTCTACGACGAGCTGACGGCGAATCCAGAGGCGGTGATGACCAGGCTGCTCCAGGAGGTGGGGCTGTTCTGGGAGGCGGAGTTGCTCGATCGGCGTAGCGGCGTGGTGCAGGCGGTGATGGCCGAAGGTGAAACCTGGAAGCGCGGGGCGGATCGCACCATCGAGGCCTCGGTGGCCACTCGTGAGGCGCTTTCGGCTTCGGAACGCATGCAGGTCGAGAGTACGCTGCACATCGATCGTTTCGAGCTCCTGCGGGAGCGCTGCGCTGGGCGGTCGATTGCGAGCACGGAGGAAGAGCGTTGAGCGGTGGCCTCGCCATCTCGGTGATCGTTCCCTTCTTTCAGAGTGCGGCCACCATCGAGCGATGCATCGAATCCCTGCGCGGCCAGGAGCTTGGCGGGGAGATTGGCGATGTCGAGTTGCTGTTCGTCGACAACGGATCGAGGGACGGCTCGACTGACATCGTCTCGGCCTATGCGAAGGAGGGTGAGGTCGCTCTGCTGGGGGAGTCACAGCCGGGCGCCTACGCAGCGCGCAACGCAGCCATCGACGTTGCGAGGGGAGAGATCCTCGCCTTTACGGATGCAGATTGTTGTCCGGACGCGGATTGGCTCGCGGCGAGCGTCGAGGCGATGCGGTCTCCGCAAGTCGGCGTTGCCGTCGGACACTGCCGCTACCCTCCGCAGGCGTCGTTTGCGCTGCGTCTTCTGGAGCGCTACGAAAACACCAAGACCAGGTTCGTGACTACTCATTGCCCGCCGGACTACCACTTCGTCTACGCCAACAACATGGCGGTCAGGAGAGATGTCTTCGAGCGAATCGGTCGTTTCGAAGAGTGGGCCCGTGCTGGCGACACCGAGCTCGTGCATCGCATGGCAAGAGAGCTTCCGGAGCTGAGGGTCGTCTATAGCGAGAGGATGCGCGTGACGCATCTCGAGTTCGAACGAGCACGCGACCGCCTCAGGCGACTGCGCACCTACACCGGCACCAATCAACGCATCGACTCGTTTCGCGAATTGAGCTGGCGGCAACGAGTGCGCGTTCTCGGCCAGGCGCTTCGTGGCGGCTGACCGGCTTACTCGGTACTACTCTCGAGCAGCTCTTGTTGCTCTTCGGCACTCAGCGAAGCGACGTCGGAGAGGATGGTGTCTTCCGCGAGACGCGCGAGCTCGCGCAGCGTTCGGTGTTTGAACGGCGACTCGAGCGCCAGGTCGATGTCGAACTCCTGACACAGCCGAATCATGACCTCCATGGCGCCCAGCGACGTGCCACCGAGTGCAAAGAAGTCGGATTCGGCGCCGACGAGGCGCGACCCTTGGAGCCCCAGTTCGAGCTCCCAGACCTCGGCAAGGAACGCTTCGACTGGCCCTGAAGGTTCGACGTAGTCGTCGCTCGTCGAGCTGCCTGCGTCCCAGGGCAGCGCGGACTCGTCGAGCTTGCCGCTCGAGCGCAGCGGTAGCTCGTCTAGACGAATGAAGCGCGACGGCACGAGCTGAGCGGGGAGTGTCTCGGCGGCCAGCTTTCGGAGCTCGTCGGCAGGAATGTCTTCTGAGCCTTCGAGGCACGAAACGTAAAAGGCGACCAGTGGCTGGGACTGTGGCTGATGACCGCGAGACTTGGGCTCGTAGCCGACCTCCTGGAGAGTCAGTCTGACCTGCTCGATATCGATGTCGTCGTCGAGCTCGCCCAGGGCCTCCGAGCGGGTCTTGTGCCCCATTCGGACGTCCCAGCTGTAGGGCAGGGCGTAGTTGTGAAAGCCGCGCTCGTGCTTGTGTACCCAGATCCCGGTGTCGTTGATCAGACAGTTGGTGGAGCGGCCAGTGTCTTCCGGGCGCACCCAGGGCATCTTCTCTTCGAGGTATCCCAGCACCTCGGAGAGTCCAGCGTTGCAGTAGCGATAGAAGTCGACGTACTGGACCTCGTCGAAGACGGCGTCATCCTGGAAGATCGTCACGTCGAGTGAGCGCGAGACCGCGTCGTCGACGCGGTGGTAGACCTTGCGCGCCGCGAGCACCGCGCGATCGACCTCGTCCGAATCGAAGCGCTCGCCCCGAAACAGCTCCTCCGTGAGGCGTGTCTCGAACATCTGACCGCGTGAGAGTCCCGTGACGATGATCGGGATGTCGAGCTCGCGGGCGCGACGCGTACTCAGCGTGTAGATGGTCTTGAAGCACCCGTGACATACGTTGCTGTAGCGCTCCAGACTGTCGCGAAAGATGGCGTTCATGGCGGGTGTCGTCGCCAGCTCCAGGTCGATTCCGAGACGATCGGTGACCCGCCTCATGTTCGACTTGGCACCATCGGAGATGAAACCGTTGTCGAGTGAGAACGCCAGCACGGACAGCCCCATCTCGACCAGTTGGCACAGTGCGTAGGTGCTGTCCTTGCCGCCGCTGAGCAGCATCATGCAGTCGTACCGAGAAGACGGTGAGCGGCGTGAGCGGCTCTGGTCGAAGATGGCCTGGAGGTCGGCCATCGACCTGAAGTACGCGCTGGCTGTCTCCTCGATCCCGTCGTAGGCCCTGCAGACCGAACAGACGCCCTCCTCGTCGAAGCTCGCCCGTGGATAGTTCGACGGAAGTCCGCAGCGCGTGCAGTGATGGATCTTCGCGCCGGAGGCCTCTATGCTGGTGGTTGTACTGCCGGTCGAGCGGTCGGGTCGCACGCCGACGACACACTCAGCGACTGCGGGGTGTCCGAGCAATGCCGCCTCGATCTCACCGGGCTCGGCACGATGGCCCGAGATCTTCAGCTGACGATCGATACGCCCGAGGAACTCGAGCCGATCGCCCGAGTCGATGCGCACCAGGTCCCCGGTACGGTAGGACCTCGGTCGCGTACCTTCGTCGCCGTGACCAGGCAGCTCCTGAAAGGCTTGTGCCGTGAGCTCGGGGCGATCGTGATAGCCGCGCGCGAGTCGGGGCGACGCGATCCACAACTCACCCGGAACGCCCGGAGGTACGGTCGCGCCCTCGTCGTTCAGGACATGCAGCGCCACGCCGCGAGCGGGCCGTCCGATGGGTACGCTGGTTCCACTCGTGCTCGCAGGGTCGTAGCGATGCACGCTGCAACCGACCACCGCTTCAGTGGGGCCGTACTCGTTGTAGATCTCGAGAGGGTGAGGCCTTTCGTGGGACCCCGAACCGCTCAGTTTGCGGCTGGTGTTCTCGGCGAGGCGAGAGCTGAAGTCCTCGCCGCCGACGATCAGACAGCGCAGGCGGGTCGAGTCGAGATCGAGTCGGCCCGCCACTCTCAGATGGGCTGGAGTGAGCTTGATGAAGTCGCAGCGACCGGCGCTCAGTGCGGCGAGGAAGCCGCTGTCCAGGGTTTCGTCAGCGCCTCGATCGGAGTGCGAAGACGCGTTCGGGTTGCTCTGATCGTCAGCCCGATCATCGTCACTCTCGGGATAGATCTCGAGCGTGCCGCCGACGACAAATGGCAGGAACAGGGTCGTGACCGTGAGATCCACCGCCAGCGATGTGCACAGGGCGTAGTCGAAGGTCTCGCCTCTCACGTAGGTGGCTGCAGCCCACGACAGATAGTCGGCCAGTCCCGCGTGATCGACGAGAACGCCCTTGGGTCTCCCCGTGGAGCCAGAGGTGTAGATCATGTAGGCGAGGTCGTCCAGCTCAGGCAGAGCCCGCTCGACGAGGTCGTGGCTCGGGCCTCCCTCGACGACTTCGTCGAGCAGGTCCTCGACGGACCGAACCGGGACCGCGCCGCTGGCTGAGGTTCCGCCTCGGACCGACCCGGCGGTGAGAAGTACGGCGGCTCCCGAGTCCCCTATGAGCTGCGCTCGGCGCACCGGTGGGCTCGACGGGTCGATCGGCACGTAGGCTGCGCCGGCTCTCAGGGACCCGAGGATCGCGACGATGACGTCGGGTGAGCGGCCAGCGAGAATGGCGACCGTGGGGGCCCGCGTGGTCAAGAAGGGTGCGAGCCCGCTTGCCAGGGCCGCGGTCTTGCGCTCGAGCTCGGCAAAGGAGAGGACGTCGCCCCCTGCTCGTAGTGCCGGACTGTCGGGTCTCTCTCGAGCTTGCCGCAGAAAGGCGTCGACGACCGTCTCGGTGGCTCGAGGAGCGCTCAGGTCGCCATCGAGAGCTTCGAGGCGATGTCGGTCGTCGGCAGTGAGCAGGTTGAGGCGCCCGAGTGGACGGTCGGGGTCTTCTAGACAGGCATTGAGAAGGAGGCGAAAGTGCTGCAGGGCGCGTTCTTGCTCGCACTCCGGCAGTGCCTCGAGATTGAAGTCGAAGTGCAGCGTGGTGGAACCGGTGGCTCCGAAGTCGTGGACCTGGAGGCGAAGGGAGTGCAGGGCGTCGCCGTGACCGGGGTGAATCCAGGTCACCTGGGTCGGGAGCCCTGCGAAGTCGTCGAACGACACCGGTACGAAGTTGAGAACGACGTTCGACGTCGACTCGCCGCCTCGTGGCCCTAGTCCGGGGAGGCCATGGCGGAGCAGCAGTTGGGTTTCTGCGAGTGCACGCTCCCCGAGTGATCGGAAGGTGTCTCCGGGCTCGACGTCGAGATGAAACGGGAACAGTTCGATGAACGGCCCAAGAGCGCGTTTGGATCCCGGGGTGGGTCGGCCTGCCACGGGCGCGTCGAAGCCCAGCTCGCGAGAGCCGCTGAGTCGGTTCAACCAGGCCGCGAGAAGCGCGGCATAGACGGC
>JANQPS010001029.1 GCA_028285365.1 Thermoanaerobaculia bacterium
CAATCTCGAGGAGATCGTCGGAGCGATCAGTTCCGGAGCCGATCTCGTGGGAGTCGCTTGCGAAAAACCGTTGGGACGCACCGTCGCAGAGGCCAGGAAGATGCTGGAGCTCGTCACCGAGGCTCAGCTCCTCGACGGCTATCTGGAGAATCAGGTCTTCGCGCCCGCCGTGGTCAGAGGCCGCGAAATAGCCTGGGCGCGCGGGGCGCGCGCTGCCGGGCGGCCCTATCTCGCCAGGGCTTCGGAAGAACACAGCGGCCCACACAACGCCTGGTTCTGGCGAGGCGACCTGCAGGGTGGCGGGGTGCTCAACGACATGATGTGCCACTCGGTCGAAGCCGCCCGTTTTCTCCTGACGGAGCCCGGCAAAGCTCGCAGCAGTCTGACCCCGAAACGCGTCAGCGCTCAGATCGCCTGTCTCAAGTGGCAGCGCCCCGAATACGCCAGCAAGCTCGCCGAGCGCTACGGCGAGGAAGTCGACTACGCGAGCACTCCGTCTGAGGACTTTGCTCGAGCCAGCATCGAGCTCGAGGACGAGAGTGGCTTACCGGTCATCATCGAAGCCACGACCTCGTGGAGCTACGTCGGCGCCGGCCTGCGACTGAGCATGGAGTTGTTGGGTCCCGAGTACTCGATGAAGGCCAACTCGCTCGACACGGACCTCGAGCTGTTCATGAGCCGAGAGCTCGAACAACTCGAAGCCGAAGACCTCGTCGAGAAGCAGAACGCCGAAAGTGGCGTCATGCCGGTGCTCGCCGACGAGTCCGCAGCGTATGGCTACGACGCCGAGAACCGCCACATGGTCAGGAGCTTTCTCGCAGGCGAGCGGCCCAACGAGAACTTCGAGGACGGGGTCGCCGTCACCGAGCTGCTCATGGCTGCCTACAAGTCTGCCGAGCTCGGGCGGGCTGTCGACTTTCCGCCGGACGATCTCGAGAGTTTCGTGCCTGCGGTGGCTCGAGGTACCTGGAACCCGAAAGCCTCTTGACCTCCTGCTCCGGACATCACCCATGACGACCAGCGGCGACCGGGACGTTCCGAAGTCGCTGCTCGTCGTCAGCCACATCAACCACTTCGAGCACGACGGCCGGCTCTGGTCCTACGGACCTTACGCGCGCGAGATCGACCGTTGGGCGCAGCTGTTCGAAGAGGTGCGCATCGCGAGCCCCTGGCGCCGTGAGCCGCCCGACGGGGACGCCGTGGCGTTTCGCGCCCCGAACCTGGTCCCGTCGCCCCTCACGGAAACCGGAGGCACGACTCTCGCTGCCAAGCTCCACCAGCTTGCCCACGTTCCTGGATTGCTGCTGTCGCTCACCCGGGTGATGCGAGCCGCCGACGCGGTCCACGTTCGTTGCCCCGGGAACATCGGCCTGCTCGCCGCCTTCCTCGCTCCACTGTGCGCTCGCTACAGGGTCGCCAAGTACGCGGGACGCTGGTCGAGTCGACCCGGTGATCGGTGGCTGATCAGGCTCCAGCGCGGCCTGCTCCGCTACTGGTTTCGCGGTCCGGTCACGATCTACGGTGACGCTCGCAACGAGCCGGAGCACGTCGTCCCGTTCTTCACCGCCATGATGACTCAGTCCCAGATCGTCAGGGCCCTGAGTGCGACTCAGACCAAGCGCGGGTTCCACGACCCCGTCAGGCTGCTCTACTCCGGCCGACTCTTCGAAGGCAAAGGTCTCCTCGAGCTGATCGAAGCCTGCGGAGTCCTGGCCCGCGACGACCGACGATTTGTCCTCCACTTGCTCGGAGACGGCGAGCTGAGAAGCGCCGTCGAAGATCGAATCGCTGACTTGGACCTCGAAGGCCATATCGAGCTGCTTGGAGCTCGGGAGTACGAAGACACGTTCGAGCACTATCGCTGGGCAGACTGCCTCGTGCTGCCCTCGGAGAGCGAAGGCTGGCCGAAGGTGCTCACCGAGGCGATGGTGCACCACTGCCTCTGTATCTCGACGGTCGGCGGACACGTCGCCAAGATGCTCGACGGGCGTGGGATCGTCATCGAAGCGGTCACTCCCGAGAGCATCAAAGACGCCATCAGCGAGGCACTGGACAACGAGGAGCGTGCTGACCAGCTACGGGCCAAGGCCGCCGAGTGGGCAGCTGGCTTCTCCCTCCAGGGGCTGCGGGACGCTCTGGCCGAACTGCTCAGCGAACGCTGGCAGGTCGACATCGAAGTGACCTCCACAAAGGCCGACGAAGGCGGAACAACAAGCGGAGCCCAGCAGTCAGGCTGAGCTTCCAGAAAGGACGCTCAGTCCTCGGAGCCGACGGTCTCACTGGCCCATTCGACGCGCCGCTGGAGAAGCTCGGTGAGGTCGACCAGCACATCGGCATCACCGAGATTCTCGACCTCGGACCACTCTCCCTGAGTCCCCTGGATGACGAGAACCGCGCCGTCGCGAATGGCCGCGAACAACCCTCGGCGTCCGTCCGCTGACAAGAAGAGAAGCGATCCGCCTGGTATGAGCTCCGGCAGCGGCCACGCCGCCATCAGCTGCACGCTGATCAGGTCTCCAGCGTCAGTCTCCTCTTCGCTGGTCAGCGACACTTCCTGGAGGAATCTCGGTTCGAAACGTGACGGGCCATGGTTCACCCGAGGTCTCAGCCCAACGCGCGTGATCTCTGCTCGAGCATCGTCGGCAACTCGCTCGAGCGCCGCCTGGTCGCCGGGCTGACCCTCCAGCAGGACACGCTGCACCTCGTACGCCATGTAGCCGGCGAGGCCAGGTGCCACGTCGGCAGCAGCCTCTTCGACGTAGTCGCTCACGGTTCGCGACAGGGACTCGACCGAAGGCGCCACCGCGCCGACGCGGATGATCTCTGCACGGGCATCGTCTGCAAGCGAGGTGAGATCGTCTGAAACGGGCTCCACACGCGCCACGAGCAGCTGATGGTTGGCAGTATCACTCACCCCGAGGAGGACTTCACTGCGCTCGGCACCCGGTCGGAGCAACAAGAGATCACCCGGAGCTGCGGTCGACTGTCCCTCGGCCGACGAGTCTCCGACCAGGGAAGCGAGATCGAAGCCAGCGGGAGCGCGTGATCCGATCTCCGAGTCGAGCCGCAAGATCCACAGACGCGGAGAGTCGTCGTCCCCGGCATTCTCGAAAGGCGCAGCCACATGCAGCCGCGCGTCGATCTTGCCGTTTGCCATCGACTTGCGAGTCGCCGCCAGCAAGGCCGAGCCACGAAACGAGCCTCCAGAGTGGGGCAACGAACTGCTCGTGCCCCAGCCGCGTCCGTCGTGAGTCGCAACGTGCAGTCGAGTGCGACCGGCCGCGACCTCCGACTCCCACACGGCGAACACCAGACCGAGGTCCTCCTGATAGACGACGCCGCGTGCGACGAGCGCTTCCGTGGACTCGGCGACCGGCCAGTGACTGACGTCGCCCTGCGGAGATCGGAAGACGAGGCTGAGCTCGCCAGAAGAGGCAGTATCGCCACCTCCGTCAGCGTCCGCATCGACTGGCCCGGCGTGCTGCAGAGAGACCAGATCTCCGCCTTCGGTCAAGACCTGGAACGGGAGCTCGCTCGCAACGAGACTCGCGGGCAGCAGCCCGGCGAGACCGCAGAGTGCGATTACGAGGAGCGCCAGGAGACGGTGTGGCTCGAGTCTCATCTTCAGGCTCTCCAGTTGATGGCTTCGTTGAACCCAAGGGGAATCCCCACGTCGATCAGATGCTGGAAGCTCTCGAGCAGGTCTTCTCGCTGCAGACCTTCACGACTCTCGGCGGCGAGCTCGCGGTCGCCCAGTCCGGTGCCGCACTCTCCCAGCAGGAAAAGAGCACGAGTGACCGCGTCGTGTTCGCGATAGCGTCGGGCCAGGTCGTGCGCGAGTCGTCCTTGCCTGACCGCCTTGCCGTAGCGCCCTAGCGCCAGGTACGCCTGAGCAAGGTCCAGCCGCGGAAGAATCTCGTGGCGCTCGCACCCGAGACTGCGCCAACCGCTCAGGCTGCTCTGAAGCAGCTGGATGGCGCGACGCGGGTCGTCGGAAAGCAACGCGCAGTAGCCCAGATTGCAGACGAGTTGGTGGCGTTCGGCCCGATGACCGGGGTCGAGCAGTCCCAGGGACTCTCGGTAGTACTCCTCCGCCTTCTCAGCATCACCCTCGGCCAGCAGAACGTTCGCCTGCCGATTGAGACACGCAATCAACCAGTGCTGATCGCCGACGTCACGCGCCAGCAGCAGGGCCGTCTGACTGTAGAAGCGGGCCTTGCGCGTTTCTTTGAGCTTCTCGTAGGCGAGGGCGAGCTGATAGTGGACTCGGACACTCTCAGAGGGGTCCAAAGGCTCGTCGAGCTGGCGTTTGAGAGTGCGCAGGACCCACGGCGCTCGACCTGCGACCAGGAGCACCGCGCAGCGTGTGCGATCCACCGAGCGTAGGAGATCGGCTCTCACCGCCTGATGCGCGATCCGTCGGGCTTGTCGAGCACACGCAAGGGCCTGCAGGAGCTCTCCCCCTTCGATCAGCTCACCGGCTTGTTGGACCAGCTCTTCGACCTGAAGATCCGGCTGGATCGCCGCCTCGTCGATCGGAC
>JANQPS010000151.1 GCA_028285365.1 Thermoanaerobaculia bacterium
TCAGGATGACAGCGGTTGAATGGCCACCTCTCAGTTTCAACGGTCATCCTGACGGAGGAAGGACCTCGGACGAGTCGTCACCTGAGACATCGCGCCGCCGTCGTCGCGGCCTCATCACAAGCATCCACCGGTACCGAGCACGGCGGAGCTCGCAACGACGGTCATGCGCCACCCACACCGATGCACTCCGGCCGAGGTCCTTCCCTCCGGCCGCGCGACCATTGCGCTGCGATCCAACATCACCACCGGCCTCTGGTCAGGATGACAGCCGTTGAGTGGCCACGTCTCAATTTCAACCGTCATCCTGACGGAGTGCCCTGGAACCGGAGACCGCAGTTGCGTGAGCAACTGCCAAGCAACCCACAGGGTTGCCCAACCCGCAGGGTTGCCCGGCCCGGAGGAAGGACCTCGGACGAGTGGGCGCATGAAACGTCGCACCGCCGTCGCTGCGACCTCGCCACAGCCACCCATCGGTATTGTGAGAGGAGCTCGCAACGACGGTCATGCGCCGCACACACCGATGCACCCTGGACGAGGTCCTTCCCTCCGGCCGCGCGACCATTGCGCTGCGATCCAACATCACGACCGGCCTCTGGTCAGGATGACAGCGGTTTCCGCTCCCGCCGCTCAGCAAAGCTCTCGGGATCTCAACGAGCAGCAAGGGGACGGATCGTCCCCTCGCCGGCTTAGCCTCCCCCGCTCGAAGTCTCACCTTCCTCAGCAAACAGCGCTTCCACCTTGGCGCGCCAGTTCTGGATGTAGACGAACCGCGCTTCTTCGGGCTCCATAGCACGCAAGAACAGGAACCGACCGTCCGGGTGAACTGCCCAGTTGGTGTACCCGATCACCCGGTGTCGCTCGAAACGATCTTCGAACAACTCTTGCGGACGACCAGCTTCGAGTGAGTCGCCCTCGATCGCGATCGGAATCGCCATCAGGTGGGTCGGCGAACGGTAGTACAGCTCGTCGCCGCTGGGAGACCAGGCCACCTCGGTGTCGAGGCCTCGGGTGAGCTGAATCGGCTCTCCCCAGGCACGACTCGGATCGTCCTCGAAGCCTGAGGAATCGAATCTCTGGACCCAAATCCCTGGGTTCGGAGTTGACTCCGCATAGGCAACGAAGCGACCACTGGGATCAAAGCGCGCCGAGAAAGGCATTCCCATCGATGGCAGGAGCGTCAGGGCCTCCGTCGCCCGGTCGTACCACGAGACTCCCTCGACCGCATCGACCGCGCTCGGTCCTCGACCGGCGAGTAGGAGCACGTGACGTCCGTCGGGTGACGCGTCGAGCCACAGCTGATTTCCTGTCGATCGCGTCAGGAGTTCCGCCGGTGCGGTGCCGCCGGCTGCCTCGATGAAGTAGTTCATGACCCTGCGATCGCCTCGGTTCGACAGGATGTAGAGCTCGTCACCAGCCGCTCCTACCCAGCCGGGTCCCGAGTTGAAGGTACCGGGCCGCACGGGCCGATTCCATGATCCCGAGGCCAGATCGAGGTGCCAACCCTCGCCCGTAGCACCACCACTATCGAGCTCGGCCAGCGCCGTCAGGCCAACGGTATTCCCGTCAGGCGAGATCTTGGGCGATAGGAAGGCACCACTTTCTGGCGCAACGTCGCCGAGGCTCACCCCGTCACGTCGCGTCCAGGTTGCGACCCGCATTTCCGCCCCGATGGACCCCGCTCGGTAGACCAGGTCACCGCTGCGGCTCAGGGAGAAGATCCCGAGCCGGTTGGAGGTGCGCTCTCCGACCCCCCGCTCTACTGGGCGAGCCTGTCCGAGCGGCAAGAACGTCTCCGGATCGACCTGGATCGCCCAGATCGCCCCGAAGTTGTAGAACGCGAGAAGCCCCGACGGAAGGTAGGTCGGGTTGTTCCCCTCGACTACAGGCTGCATCAACGAGCTTTGGAAGTCCAGAAAGCTGATGGTCGGGGCTGCGAAGGCCCCCTGAGGGGGGGAAACGACATAGCCTCCCTTCCCTCCCGGTACGAGCGAACCTCGAAAGAGACCCCCATTGCCGAGAGTCTCGGCATTCGACTCTGTCGTATCGCCGAGCCTTCTTCTCCTGAGCTCTGGATTCGTTCCGAAAGCCGCGGACGAGTAGTACAAAAGCCCGTCTTCGCCCTGGACGCCGCCCAAACCAGGCCCCAGGCGCTCCGGCTGGGCGTCCCTCGAGACTGCAACACGGTGGAGTTGGCCCTCGAGATCGGAGTAGTACAAACGCTTGCCGTCAGGATCGAAGGACGGATCGTGCCAATCACTCACGACGCCCGCAGTCGCAGGTAAGGGGATCGTGGCGGAAGAGCGCATCTCTCGGAGTCGCAAGCCTTCGAACGAGTTCCCGTGCAGGAGTCTCTCGCCGTCCGGGGATAGCACCAGGAGATTGGTGTTGATCCCGAGGTCTAGATCCGAGGCTCGCCAGATAGAGCTGTTGGAGCTCGAGCTGGCTGCGCTCCCGGAAGGCCTTCCCTTGACCAGCCGCCCAGCCAAGAGGCCGACCAGAAGAGTGACCAGGCATGCGGCGGCGACCCGAGACGTCTGCCAGCCTCGAGGGCGCGCCGGAGCGGCTTCTGATCCAGTCGTCAGACCTCCCAACTCGATCGCCACGTCGTAAGCCGATTGCCATCGCCTGCCGGGATCCTTCTTCAGGCACCTCTCGATCAACCACTCGAGACGTTTCGGAGCTGGCGGCTTCTTGGCCGTCAGCGGTTCGGGCTGGCTCTGCAGAATCGAAGCGATCACGCCAGCCTGAGAGTCCCCGCGAAACGGCCGCACGCCACAAGCCATCTCGTAGAGCACGACGCCCAGCGCAAAGACGTCCGAACGAGCGTCCGCCGCTTTGCCCTCGAGCTGTTCTGGCGACATGTAGTGAAGCGTCCCGACGATCGAGCCTTCAGCCGATAAGGCTCGCGTCGCGGTGGCCATCTGCGTGTCCGGTGACGGTGCTTGTGACTCCGCCTCTTTGGCCAAGCCGAAGTCGAGCACCTTGACCCCTGACGAGGTCAACATCACGTTGCCGGGTTTGAGATCGCGATGCACTATGCCGCGTCGATGGGCCGCCTCGATGGCTTCCGCAATTGCCGCCCCGACGCTCATGACGTCGTCAAGCGACAGAGCGCCACTCTTCAGTCGCTCCTCAAGAGTCTTCCCCTCGAGCAGCTCCATCACGAGGTAGTCACGACCCTCGTGTGAGCCCACGTCGTAGAGCGTGCAGACATTGGGATGCTGCAGCTGTGAAATGGTCTTGGCTTCGCGCTCGAAACGACCCTTGAAGGCCGAGTCACTGCTCAGCTCCTCAGGCAGCACCTTGATCGCGACGTCGCGATCGAGACGGGTGTCGCGCGCTCGATACACCTCTCCCATCCCGCCTTTGCCGCGGAGCTCTCGAATCTCGTAGGGACCGAGCAGAGTCCCGGCCGGGATGGTCATGTGATGGTCTGTGCTTCAGAGGTTTCGAGGAGTCTATTCGCTGAGCCGGATCCGTCGGTCTCCATCTCGGACGATCTTCGCAAAACCACAGTTACACGTATACTGTGCGAATGAAGAACATCACCTTGAGCGTCGACGAAGACACCTTGGCGGAAGTGCGACGCTACGCGGCCAACCGTGATTCGTCGGTGAACGCACTCGTCAGGGAGTTCCTCAGAGAGATCGCAACCCGTGAAGACCGAGCCCGCAAGGCGCGACAGAAGATCCGCGAGCTGAGCGAATCGTCGAAGGCACGCATCGGCTCGCGGTCGTGGACACGCACTGATCTCCATGAGCGTTGAGGCGTTCCTGGATACCAACGTGCTCGTCTACGCGGCAGTCAGCGGCGACGGCGAGGCGACCAAGAGGCACCGCTCTCTAGAGCTCATCGAGACGGTCGACTTTGGACTCTCCGCTCAGGTTCTCCAAGAGTTTTATGTAACCGTCGTGCGCAAGTTCGAGGTCCCACTGAGCCCCGAGCGCGCTCTCGAGTGGATCGAAGAGCTCGAGACGTTCCCTTGCCTCCCGGTAGACAGCAGCGTCGTCAAGGTCGGCGCGGAGGTCAGCCAGCGCTACAGAGTCAGCTACTGGGACGGCGCCATCATCGCTGCAGCCATGGCCTTGGGAGCTCATACGCTCTACAGCGAAGATCTCAATCACGACCAGCTCTACGGTGAAGTAAGAGTGTGCAACCCCTTTGCCGAGCCACAGCCGACTACCGTGCCGCGATCGACGGATTGAGGCCTCCACACGGCTCAACCTCGAGGCGTCAGGTGGCTATGATGAACAACACACGAATTCACCAGCCTGAATCTACGAGGACGACCTGATGCGCATCCACACCGCGATGTTGGCTCGACCCGCCCTACCCTTGCTGCTGAGCAGCTGCCTCCTGGGTGGCCTGCTGCTGACGGCTTGCGGCTCGCAGGACGCGGAGCCCGAGCCGAGCGAACCCCAGAACGAGACGGTGGCGACGGCCGAAGAACCGCCGCAGCTCACGGGTGACGAGCTGGCCGCCACGATCGCGCAGGACGTCCTGGTGCTCGATGTGCGCCAGCCGGACGAGATCGAGCAGTACGGAACCACCGAAGGCTCTCTCAACATCCCGATCGACGAGCTGGAAGCCCGACTCCAGGAGGTACCCAAGGACAAACCTGTCCTCACCGCTTGAAACGGCGGTGGACGAGCCGCGCGTGCCGCGGCCCTGTTGATCGACAACGGTTACGAAGTGGTCGGCTACTGCGGTCTGCGCGACTACGAGGGCGACAAGGTCTTCGAAGTCTCGAGCAGCAAATCTCGCTGACAACAACTCGGGGAGGCTTCCTGCCAGTGGCCCAGTCACCGCAAGAAGCCGAAGCCGGGTTGATCTGCCGATGACACGACCACAAGGAAGGATAGAGGACCGATGAGCTCAGAGCCCGGCTCGACGTTGCCGGCCAGAGTCTCGCCCGGCTTTGCGCCTTGGCTGGCCGAGAATGGGATCAGTCTGGCACTGACCACGTACCAGACCAACCGCCTGTTCCTGGTCGGACACAAAGGCGATCAGGTTGCGCTTTTCGAACGTCTTCTCGACCGGCCGATGGGACTTGCCATCGACCAGCGAGGCCGGCAGAAACAGCGCATCTGGGTTGGTACGCGCTACGAGCTCTGGCGATTCGAGAATCTCCTCGAAGCAGGTGGTCGTCATCGCGGTCACGACGCGTTGTTTGCACCTCTCGAAGGTCGGGTCACGGGTGAGCTCGACCTGCACGATCTGGCTGTCGACGACTTGGGCGTCGTGTTCGTCAACACGCTCTACAGCTGCCTGGCGCGCCTGGACGACAACCTGAGTTTTTCACCGATCTGGCGACCCTCTTTCGTCTCGCGCCTGGCGCCCGAAGACCGCTGTCACCTCAATGGTCTGGCCATGCAGGGCGGCAAGCCGTGGATGGTCACGGCGGCCGCGCGCTCAGATGCGCCGGGTGGGTGGCGAAACGAACGCGACTCTGGTGGCTGCGTCCTCGATGTCGACACTGG
>JANQPS010000153.1 GCA_028285365.1 Thermoanaerobaculia bacterium
GAGGACGTGTCGTCTCACGAAGTTGTCCGCTTCCTCTCGAAGCTTGACGAGCTGCACGGCCTTGTCCATCAGCTGAGTGACGTTGTGGAACATGCCCTCGGCGGCCGACGAGATGACGATGTCGATGCGCGGTCGTCCGAGCTCTTCTCGTGAGAGCACTTCGACGTCGACGACCTTGTCGCGCGCGTCCCACACCGGGCGCGTACCGAGGAGATGGAAGATCTGTGACTCGAGAACCCCCTCGTGGCGCATGGTCTCGTCACCCCAGATCACGAACGACACCTTCTCGGGGTAGCGGCCGTGCTCCTCGACGTGGGCTCGAAGCATCTCGTCAGCCAGCTGTACGCCAAGACGCCAGGCCGCCTTCTTGGGGACCTTGCCGGGATCGATGCCGTAGAAGTTCTTGCCCGTCGGATAGGCGTCGGGATTGCGAATCGGCTCGCCACCCGAGCCCGTCGGAACGAAGCCACCAGCGAGCGCAGCCACCAAGCTGTCGAGCTCACGCGCTGCAGACGCCACGATGCGCTCGTCCATGTCGCGGGTCAAGACGGTTCTGTCATCTCCCAGGGCGCTGCGGTCGGTACCGACGATGGCTGCGACCGTGCTCCGCCGCAGCTCCTTCTCCGGCAGCCGGCCAAAGGCGTGCAGACCGTACGGAATGTTCTCGCGTCGCAGCTCCGCGAGGTGTGCCTGAATCTGATGAACCACGTCGTGCTCGAGCCGGTCACCTTCGAGGTCGAGCTCGAGATCTTTGGCGATTCCGAGTCGGACCACGAGCTCCTTGGTGTCAGCCGCATACGCCTTGGCCAGCTCCGGGTTCTTGTGCTCGTTGGCGTGGTAGTCATTGATCCGTTCCGAGAGCTCGGCCAACTCCGGATAGAGGCCTCCCGGTTTGAACGGCGGCACCATGTGATCGATCAGAGTCGCCATGCCCCGGCGTCTGGCGATCAGTCCCTCACCCACGACGTCGACGTTGTAGACGTTGAGGTTCGGCAGCTCCGAGATGAGCGCATCGGGCGCATCGACTGGCGACAGCCCCAGGTCCTTGCCGTCCAGCCACTCCAGAGTCCCGTGAGTTCCCATGTGGACAACGGCGTCGACTCGTGCATCGCGCTCGAGCCACAGGTAGGTTGCGACGTACTGGTGAGGAGGCGCCAGATCTTCTGCGTGGTAGAGCTGCTGCAGGTCTTCTCCCCAGCCGCGCAGCGGCTGCGGCATGACCAGAACGTTGCCCAGCGTCAGCACCGGAATCACGAGCCCCTCGGGTTCGCGTGTCGAGACCATGACGTTACCCTGGCGCGGATCCCCCCAATCCTCCTGGATCCCCTTGCGCAACGTCTCGTCGAGCGACTCCAGCCACGTTTCGTAGGTCGCAAAATCGACGATCTCGGCGTGACCACCGTCGATGAGACCAGCCAGCTCACCAGGGGCGTAGGAGCCCACGTTGTGGACCTTGCTCGCCAGCAGCTCTTCCAGCTCCCGAGCGTCCGGCACGGCGTTCTCACCGAGGTCGTAACCCTCGTCCTGGAGCCGCGTGAGAATCTCCGAGAGGGATTCCGCCACGTTCAGATAGCTGGCTCCGATGCCCGCCTTTCCGGGCGGGTAGTTGTAGAACAGCAGAGCCACGCGCTTCTCGTCGTTGGGTGTGCGCCGGAGTTCGGCGTAGCGACGAGCCCTCGCGACCGCCGTTCGAACCCGCTCGGAGATCGCCCGACGCTCCGCAGTCAACAGCCCGGTAAAGGCATCACGAACTTGCTCTCGGCTGCCGACGACCGTGGGTGCCACCAGTCCGGCGAGCTCCGGGACCGCCACCTGAAAAGTCCCTTCGAAGAGCGAAAGGCCCTCCTCACGCCACTCCTGCTCGGTGCGGCCATAGAGGCTGACCAGACTCACGATCGGCACTCCCACCTTGATCAGAGTCTTGCCCGCTTCGAAGTCTGCGAAGCGAAAGATGAAAGCGAGTGCCGCGTCGACCCGCGACTGGCCCTCTCCATCCACCAGGAGACCTTCAAAAGCCGCCGCCGCCGGATAGCCAAAAACCGCGACCGCTCGCGCTCCCTGGCGCTCGATCTCAGCGATCACGGCGTCGAGCAGCACCGTGTCGCCGGTGGCATAGGTCGACTGGTAGAAGCCGACCGCCAGTCGAGGGCGCGTCGCCGCTTCGGCAAGGGTCTCGGGAGGCAGGTTCTCTGCGCGCCAGGCTTCGAGCTCGTCCCAAGTGGCAAATACCCGCCCCGTGGCTTCGCCCTCACGAGCACGCTCGTAATAGCCGAACTCGAGGCTCGGCTGCGGATCGCGCCTCGAAAGGCCTTCGATCCCGGCCTCCGTTGCCGCGAGCTCGAGAAGCCCCAGTTGATTGTCGGCACCACCCTCCTGCCAGAAGGCGCGGGCGCGATCGTTCCAGGTGCAGCCGCGCTCGAGGTAGGCATCTCTGGGCTCGAGGCCTTCGCCCACGGCCAACACGGTGCCACCGGCGGCAACGTTGGCGATCAAGTCGACGCCGTGCTCGCCGCGAAATCGGTCGACGAGGCCCTGGTTCATGATGTCGAGAACCAGCACATCGACACCCGCGAGCCGTCTCGGATCCACCGTGTCGAAGGTCGACTCGGAAAGCAGCACGAGCTCGAGCCGCTCACTCAGCCCGTCGTGCTCGTCGGCGAGGCGCTGATACGCCCTGAGGGTCCCCGGAAGGTTCCCGTCAGAGAAGACGTAGCCCACTCGCTTCGGTGTCTGCGCCGAAAGGGACGCGGTGCACAGCCAGGCCACCGCCCACATCAGGCCGAAGACCACCCGCCGGCTCGCGCGACCCGAATACGTCATTCGTCGTCCGGAACGTAGATCACCTGACCATCAGCCAGGCGGTACGCCACCCCCAGACGCTCGCCATCGCCACCCATGGTCTCTCCGGTCATCTCGTAGGCGGTGATCTCGGTGCCCTTCTTGACGATGATCTCCCGCAGACCTTCGCTGTTGGTCTTGACCACAGTGACCTCACTCTCGGGATCGACGAAGTCGCCGATGCGGTACACGGAAAACAGCGTCACCATGAGACCGACGATAAAGACGACCGATACGTCGAAGAGGTTGGCAACCCCGGTCAGCGGGTCTTCGTCGATCAGGTCTTCAGGGGGAGTGACATGTAGAAATCGCGCCATGGGCTCTCTCCTCCGAATCAACTGTCCTGGCTATCGAGCTCAGCACCGATACGCTCCGCCAAAAATCTCTGCTCGCGAATCGTCTCGTTGACCCAGGCGTGACGAACGAGCTGCACCACAAATGCGAGGGTACCCGCGCCGAGCCCCACGATCGTGGTCGTAAACGCCACGACCATCTGGCCCGCCATGGCTTCCAGATTGCCAGCGGTGAGCGACGCCAGCGCCGTCCCCATGGGGATCAGGGTTCCCAGGAGGCCCAAGCTCGGCCCGACCCGGACCAGGAGACGCGAGGCGAACAGCGAGCGGCGCACCCGTTCGTCACGCTCGAGCACGAGATGCTCCAGGCCGCCGTCTGCGAGACCGCCGTTGGAATGGAGTGCCAGGGCGTCGTCCAGCATGCTCTTGAGCTCTGCCGGCAACAACCCGCCACGGGCCTCGTCCAGATCCAGGACGTTGCCGGCACGCAACCAGGCATCCAGATCGAATCCCTGGCGCTCTCGACGGCGCGCCACCCACTCGACGACGCAGCCGCCGACCAGGAAGAGGGCGACGAGCACGCAAACCCACAAGAGGGCGACGACCGGCAGCCGCAGCAGCTGACTCAGCGCAAACAGACCATTCTCGAGAGTCGACTGCAGATTCATGACGTCCTCGTGCGGAGCGCTCGCCGCCTGCCGCCCGCCGCGGCGCCGGCAAACAGAGCCACGACGCACAGGATTCCGGCCCAAACCAGGGCCGGAGGCTCTGCGCCCATGGAACCAGAGTTGAGCGCAGCGGCAGTTTGGAAGGCATCACTCCAGCGCGGAGCAAGAGCCACGATCAAGCCGAGAAACACGATCAAGAGACTTGCGCTCTGGCGGAGCCCGACGGAGCGCGCTGGCTGCGACCGTCGGCCCTGTGCCACGGCCATCGCCATCACGGTCAGCGCCAGGGTTCCACCTAGCCACAGTGGCAAACCGGCGCTCGCCAAAGTCACCGCCCACTGGACGGCGGCTACACCTGCCCCGAGAGCCATGAACACGCTGGTCGGACGAAGCGCCAACACGACGGCAAGCGTGCACAAGAGTCCTGCATCAGCAACGACCGAGCCCACTCCGACCACACTCCACGAGATCCCCACCACGACACCCACCGCCACGGCAGCGAGGTCACTGGCGCGCATCACCACCCCACTACCCCAGGTGGCCAGGGCGAGCGGCGCGAGAACTGCGAGGTATTGCTCAAAAACACTCATGACGAGGGGGTTGGGGGTTAGAAGGCCGTTTGATGGAAACGACCCGGCCGATGGTTTCATCAGCTCATCGCTCGATCAAGCCATCATCGGCCAAGTCAGGTCGATCGAGGCACGTCGAACAAAGCCGTCAACCGATCTTGGAGTGTCAAAAGTCCTGTCGCACATCGGTAGAAGCCACTACAGACCATCCCAGCGAGTCACCACCGAGTCGCAGTGGCGCGCACCTTTCGGATAATTTCGAGCCATGACGACTGTCAACCCACTCACGTCCCCGCACGACGCCATCGTCTATCTGGACATCAAGAGCCCCTACGCGTTCGTAGCCTGGCAGCCCACGGTTCGCCGCGCCCGAAGGCTAGGAATGAGCATCGACTGGCGTCCGCTCACCCTCGACATCCCCAGCTACCTCGGCTCGGCCCGAGTCGACGACCAGGGCAACGTCCTCGAACAGAGCCGCAGTGACGAGCAGTGGGCTTGGGTCCGATATGCCTACAACGACGCACGGCGCTACGCGGGCCTCGACGACTTCACGCTGCGCGGCACGGTCAAGATCTGGGACTCGTCTCTCGCTCACATAGCCTTCATGTGGGTCAAACATCACGACGAAGCCCCGGAGCGCTGCGCCGAAGACTCGCTTCTGCAGCGCTACCTGCAGGCGATCTATCCCCCCTTCTGGCGCCGCGAGCTCGACGTCGAGAATCCGGACGTAATCGAGCAGTTGCTGACTCAGGCGGGAGCACCACTCGTTGGCTTCCGGGATTATCTGGAGGGCCAAGGCCGGCGCGAGCACGACACGATGCAGGAGGCGATCTTCGACGCCGGGATCTACGGCGTACCAAGCTACGTGGTCGACGGCGAGCTGTACTTTGGCCGTGAGCACTTGCCACGAGTGTGTTGGATAGCCCAGTTACGCAAGGGACCCGCACCCGACGTGTCGTATGGCTCGTCGAGTGCCGACGAGCCGGAAACGCCCATGCCGCCCCAGAGTCTCGCCGCCCAGGAGCTCACGCTGCCGGTGGCCATCGACTTCAAAGACCCACAGTGTTACCTGGCGCTCGGGCCGCTTCGGAAACTGGCTGACGATCTCGGCATCACCCTCGACTGGCAACCTCTCCAGTCGCAGGCGCGCGACACCCTGGCCGACCTTCCGGACGGCAACGACCGGACCTCGCGACATCTCCGCGCACGCGCACGCTACGTCGCCAGCGACATCGAGCGCTACGCGAAGTCCCAGGGACTCGAGCTACGAGGGCTGGAGCGTTCGCCCGACTCCCGCCTGGCAGCCCTGGCACTCTCCTGGTTGAGGCGGACCTGCGAATCACCGGAAACATGCGAGCGTTTCGTCGAGCTCGTCCTCGAGGGCCACTGGAGAGTGGCGCTCGACATCGAAGACGTCTCCGCAATCAAGACGTGCCTGCAACGTGTCGGCGCTCCGGCAACAAACTTCGATCCAGACGAAGAGCAGTCCCATCTGGACCGCAGTTCTTCGGCCTGGCTCGAGCGCGGGGCGTGGGCAACCCCCTGCCTTCAGATCAGCGACCAGCTCTTCATCGGGCGCGCCCATATCCCCATGGTTCGCTGGCTGCTGACCGATCGAGCTGGACCGTCCCCGATCTGACGGCGGCACGGCGCGACTGTCCTCCTGGAGAACCGTGACTCTAGGAGCCTGCGCCGTCCACCACGCGAGTCTCGACTGCCAGAACGTGGTCTGCGCTGGCACTCAACGTCTCACCGGCACGACGACCCAGTCGATAGCCCTGACGGGGAAAGACGTGATGGCTCAGCGGTGAGAACTCGCCGTCGTCTTCGTAGTAGAGGTGATGCGTGATCTCGATCCAGGTCGAATGGATGCGCACGACGTTGAGCGAGTTGCGCTCGCGTTCGCGACCACGGCCGCGACGTGAAGTCGCGGTTCCGGCCTGGACGACGATGACCCCGCGGTCGCGGGGGCCGTCGAAGAAGAAGTCGAGCGAATCGCCGATGAAGGCGCGGTGCAGGTGACCACCCATCGCGATGTCGACGCCAGCCTCGACGAAACGCTCGATGGCTCTTCGACCGCCGAGCATCGTGCGATCTCGAAGGGCGTCGGGCGCCTCGACGAGATGGTGGTGCGCGACCACGATGCGGGCATCACCCACGGGCGCCTGCGCCAGCATCGCCACAGCCCAATCCACCTGTTCGCGGGTCAGAAATCCACGGGTGATCGTGCGTCGTGGTGACGTCGAGTTGAGCCCGACCAATACGGCGCCCGGGAGTCGCAGGACTCCTTCGAGCTGCTCGTCGATCTCGCCGCGGTACGCACTGTACGGCGCCGTCAGACGCTCCCAGACCCGATAGAGCGGTACGTCGTGGTTACCCGGGATGACGAGCCGCGGGACGTCCGGGAGACGCTTCATGAACTCTCGCGCCTGCGCGAACTGCGCGGGCTTGGCGCGTTGAGTCAGGTCACCGCTGACGACAACGGCATCAGGCCCGACCCGTGACGCCAGCCGCAGAACCGCCTCGCCGACCTTCTCGACATACGGCGGGCCAAAGTGAAGATCCGAAACGTGCAACAGCACCAGTGGCGCTGTGCGCCCATGCTGCTCCATGATGTGGTCGTCACTTGTCACGATGCTCTGGGAGACTCATCATCTGAGATGCAGTCGGTACCGGCGAACTGTAACCCGCCCCAACCCCGACCATCCAGAGAGCAACGACCATGCGCGTGTGCCTTGCCTTCAATCCCAAAGCCGGAACGGCTGATCGCATCAAAGATTTCCTGATGCAGCTCACGTCCAGGAACCGCTGGGAACTGAGGATCGTCAGCGACTCTGAGTCCATCTCCGAGCTCGGCTCCGAGATCAAGGACGGGGCCTTCGACCGCGTGGTGCTCGGCGGCGGTGACGGCACCGTTTCCTCGCTCGCGCGCGCGCTCGCACCCGAGTTTCCGGCCGTCGACAT
>JANQPS010000159.1 GCA_028285365.1 Thermoanaerobaculia bacterium
TTGTCGACGAACGCCGCAAGGGACTCGGCGGTCAGCTCGTACGCGTGAGCGAGCCTCTCGATCTCGTTGGCCTGCCTCGAGGCCTTGAACTGCTCGTAGCCGGCGCGGATGGTCGCCTCGTCTAGCCCCTCGCCCTCGTTGAGCGAGCGGACGTATTCGGTGATCTCGTCCCGCTCATCGAGGAACTTGGCGTCCGATTGGATGAGGCCGATGAGCTGTTGCCTGCTGATCGTGAGCTTCTTCGGGTCCTGAGCCGAGTACTTGGCGATCAGTCCCATGATGTAGTCGTAGTCGATCAGGGTGGAGGAGAACAGCACGAACTCGAAGTCGAGCTGGTCGATCTCGGGGCTGGCTGGCTCGCCGTCTCTTCCGGCTGCGCCCTGCTGCTCCTTGAGCCGCTGGGCTGTTTCCAGGTACACGCCGCGGAACGCACGAAGGTCGTCCTTGGCGAGTGCCTCTTCGATCTGTTCGCGCTGCTCTTCGGTCAGGTCGGTGTACTGGTCGAGCTGCGTCTGCAGGCGCTGGACCTCCTTGAAGCGATTGATGAACTGGACACGGGCTTCGTCGCCCAACAAGTTGCTCACCTGATCGGGCTTGGCCTCGAGCCCTTGTGATCGCATGAATCCGCTGAGGTCGGCGACCGCCCCCTTGAAGCTCTCGATGACGACGGGAGCCTTGTCGACAAGCCAGACCTCGCGAGCTCGGTCAGCCTCCGCCCCCGAAAAGAGCGCGATGGCAGCGTCGACGCTGTCTTGCTGCTGACGGAAGTCGAGGATGTGGCCGTAGGGCTTCGTGGTGTTGAGCACGCGGTTGGTGCGCGAGAACGCCTGGATCAATCCGTGATGCCTGAGGTTCTTGTCGACATAGAGAGTGTTCAGGTACTGAGCGTCGAACCCGGTGAGCAGCATGTCGACGACGATCGTGACGTCGATCTTCTCCTCTCCTTTGTGGGGGAGGTCGGCGTTCGGGTACCGCTGATCCTTGATGCGCTGCTGCACATCCTGGTAGTAGAGATCGAAGTTGCCGATCGCATGGTTGGTGTCGTACTGCTGGTTGTAGTCCGCGATGATTGCCTTGAGTGCAGTCTTCTTCGCCTCAGGGTCCTGCTGGTTGTCCTCCTTCTCTTGCGGGAGGTCTTCCTGGATCTGCTGGACATCCCTGTTGCCTTCAGCAGGCGGAGAGAAGACTGCTGCGATCTTCAGGGCTGTGAACTCGGGGTCCTCGGCCCGCCGCTCGGTCTGCAGCGTCTTGAACGTCTCGTAGTACTCGATCGCGTCATTGATCGATGCGGTAGCGAGGAGGGCATTGAACCGCCGACCCCCCGTCGCAGCATCGTGCTTGTCGAGGACTGCCTCAACGATCGCCTTCTTGGCGAGGGCCCGGCCCTGCCTGAGAACGGGGCCGTCCTTCGGCTTGTAGTAGTCGATATGGAAGCGGAGAACGTTTCGGTCCTCGATTGCGTGGGTGATGGTGTACGCGTGGAGTTGCTTCTGGAAGAGGTCCTCGGTGGTTCGGACAGTGGCGACGTTGCCCTCGATCTGCGTGAGGCTCGCGTTCTCCTCGAAGATTGGAGTACCGGTGAAGCCGAACAGCTGCGAGTTCGGAAAGAAGTCCTTGATGGCCTGGTGGTTCTCGCCGAACTGCGAACGGTGGCACTCGTCGAAGATGAAGACCACCCGCTTGTCCCTGAGGGGCTCGAGCCTCTGCTTGAACGTCTGCCGGCCTTGAGACACGTTCTCCCGGCTGTGCCTGCTGTTCTCGTCGAGGGCGAGGCCGAGCTTCTGGATGGTCGTGACGATCACCTTGTCCGCGAAGTCGTCAGACTCGAGGCGACGGACGAGTGACTCGGTGTTCGTGTTCTCTTCGACGGAGTTCTCCTGGAACCGGTTGAACTCCTCGCGTGTTTGCCGGTCCAGATCCTTGCGGTCGACAACGAAGACGCACTTGTGAATGCTCTCATTGGCCTTGAGCAAGGTCGATGCCTTAAACGACGTGAGTGTCTTGCCTGAGCCGGTGGTGTGCCAGACGTAGCCGTTTCCGCAGTTCTGGTCGATGCAGTCGACGATGGCCTTGACGGCGTAGATCTGGTACGGGCGCATCATCAGCAGCTTCTGCTCAGTTGCGACCAGGACCATGTACTTGCTGATCATCTGGCCGAGCGTGCACTTGGCCAGGAACCGCTCGGCAAAGTCGTCCAGGTGAGTGATCTTGCTGTTGTCTTCCGTGGCGAATTGGTAGACGGGGAGGAAGCTCTCCTCAGCGTCGAACGTGAAGTGGCGAGCGTTGTTGTTGGCGAAGTACCACGTGTCGGTGCGATTGCTGACGATGAACAGTTGCACGAAGCTCAGCAGCGTCCTCGCATAGCCGTTCCCGGGGTCGCTCTTGTACTCAACGATCTGCTCCATCGCGCGTCGTGGACTGATGCCGAGCGACTTCAACTCGATCTGGACAACGGGGACTCCGTTGATGAGCAGCATCACGTCGTAGCGGTGATGGCTGTAGTCGGTGCTGACTCGGAGCTGGTTGATGACCTCGAAGGAGTTCTTGCACCAGTCCCTGATGTTGACAAGCGTGTAGTTGAGCGGCGTTCCGTCGTCACGGATGAACGTTTCGCGGTTCCGCAACAGGCGTGCAGCCTCGTAGACGTCGGGTGTGACGATCTCATCGAGGAGCCGCTTGAACTCGCCGTCGGTGAGTTCAACGCGGTTGAGGGCTTCGAACTTCTGGCGGAAGTTCCGCTCAAGCGCCTCCCGATCGCGGATGTCCTCGCGGTACGCGTACTTCAGCCCTACAAGCTTGTCGATCAGCGAGTCCTCAAGCTCACGCTCGCGCGTACTGGGTGCGCCGGTGGCGTTCACCTGGTCACCTTGGATCGCATTCAGTTGACAGTAGCGATCTGGCGTCGGGTTTGAAGTGGACGGGCCGGACTGGAATCGCTCCGCCGGCTCCTCCTTGCGGCGCCGACCTCTCAACTCCTGATCGAGCCGATCGGTGGGAACGCGCAGCGCGACGGCAAGCATCTCGTCTTCGCTTTGCGCATCCGTGTGTCGGACGAGGACTCGTACTCTGCTGTACGGTAGGGCCCCTCGGTCGAACGCCTCGGCCGATCGCGGGAGCCCACGGAGCCGCAGGCCGACACGAATCCACTCGCGAGCGGTGCTCCTTGCGACACCGGCGGCCTCCGCAATCCAACTGGAAGCGGTGGACGAGCCGGTCCGTCTCCACTCGCTTGACTCGGCAATGTCGGCGGCGAGGTGTACAACAGCGCTCTTGCAGGAGGGCTCGGCAGCGAGCGCTGTAGCGAGGTCGTTGATGAGCGGCAGCCGCGCCGTCCCTGGGCTTTGGGTGGCCATGATGGTCTCCTCGTCGAAGGATTGAGGTGGGACCGCCAGGCATTCGAGCGTCGGCCGAGCTCGTTCCCCAACTTACGCAGTGGGTCTGACAGTGGGTTCGTGGCTCGCTCGCGCCGAGGCCGCCGAGCAGGGCCTCGTCGACGAGGTGCCCGACCCGGTGCAGGACCGGCTCCTCGAAGAGGTGAGCGCCCGCGGGCGCCAGGCGAACATGTCGTTCTTCGCCTTCACCGCCACCCCCAAGGGCCGCACCCTCGAACTGTTCGGCCGACGCAAGGCCGACACCGGCAAGCACGAGCCGTTCCACCTCTACTCGATGCGCCAGGCGATCGAGGAGGGGTTCATCCACGACGTGCTCGCCAGCTACCTCACCTACGAGACGTACTTCAAGATCGACAAGGCGA
>JANQPS010000184.1 GCA_028285365.1 Thermoanaerobaculia bacterium
TGCGAGTGCCCTGGAAGCGCACGAGCCAAGAGCCGCGGCGGCCAGGTTCGGCCGAAGCTCCGATTTCAAGGGCTCTGCGGCCGCCCGCTCGCCTGCCCCTCCGTGACCGCAAGCAGACCTTCGAGCCGCGGCGAGGTGCCCAGGGGTTGCGCGTTCCCTAGCTCTGCTCGGGCGCGCGTCACCAGGTCTTCCCGGGCCGGCGAGCCACGGGTCTCGAAAGCAGCGCGACGAAGAAGGGCCTCGCCAAGAGCTGCGGCAACGATGGGCGAGTCTCCGAGGCGTGCCTGGCTGTCCGTAGCGGCCTTGACCGCAGCCTCCGCCTTGGCCATCGAGGCGTCCGTCTCGTCTTCGAGGGAGGCCAGATGCATGGAGGCCTCGAGCCACGGCCCGTACCCCGACGCAGGGTCTACCGAGCGCGCTGCTCGCACGTCTGCCAGCGCGCTGCTCTGAGCCGTGGCACTGTCGTCGCCGAGCTGACCGGCAACGAGCTGCGCCATGCGAGCACTCAGCAAGAGCGGCCAAATGCGCTCGCCGTCGGCCTCATGAGACTTCCCACAAGGCTCCGCCAAGGCCGGCAAACCCTCCCCCGCTCGACTGAGATCACCCCGCAACACCTTGAGCTGCGCCAGGCAGTGACGCTCGTGCATCAAGGGGTCGCTCGATCCTTGGCTGGCGGCGCGCGCGTAGACCGCCAGCGCCTGCCCCTCGAGCTCGACTCGCCGCTCACCGGACTCCAGGAGAGCCGCGTGCAGGAGCACCAGGCCCATCATCTGATCGACGTCGAGAGCGGCGGTGGCGTCTCGCTCTGCCGTCTCCAGCGCCGCCAGGGCGACGTCCGGTTGCCCGCGCCAGAGAGCCAGCAGAGCTCGGCCGAACTCGAGATCGAGCCTCTCCATCGAGCTGGTGGCGGTGTCGGCCGTGTCGGCCGGATCCCCGTTCACCTCGCTCTGTTCGAGCAGCCCGACGACCCGCTCGCCACATCGCCGCAAGACGAGTTGTTGCTGAGCCCCGGCAAGCTCCTCTCCCGGGTACCACGAGATCGCCTCATGCTCGACCAGACACAGCTCGCTCAGGGTCCGCGCGTAGGCCACTGTGCTCGCGGTGTGACGATGGCCGAGCGACCACGCACGCTCGAAGGAGTCAGCAGCCTCTTCCAAAGAGCGCATGGCCAACGAACCGTGCCCCAACAGAGCAAGACGATGGTGCTCGGGCAAGCTCGTCAGACCTTCGAGCTCGTTCATTCGGCTGAGGACCTGACGCTTGTACTCCCGCGTGTCGTGGAGGTCGGCAAGGTGAGCAACGCGCATTCGTGACTCGAGGCTGTCTCGCAAGGCCTCCCACTCGGCGCTGACGCCTTGCTCGTCTCTCAAGAAGAACGAGCCGAGCAGAACCGCGGCAAGAGCGCCACCAATCACTGCCGCCGGCACCCAGCGCGCGATCGTTCGCCGTTTCGTGGCCCGCACCAGCGTCGACGTCTCGAATGCGGAGGGCCGTTCTCCATCGAGATAGCGATGCAGGTCCTCGAGCAGCCGCCGGACGGTGTCGTAGCGATCATCGGGGTTCTTGGCCAGACAACGATTCGTGATCGTCTCGAGGTCGGCCGAAATCGTCGGAGTCAGCGTCGTCAACGACGGCGGGTCCTGGTCGACCAGATTGAGCAGGGTTTCGGCGGGACTCTTTCCGGCAAACGGTCGTTTGCCACTCAGGAGCTCGTAGAGGATGACCCCCAGCGAGAAGATGTCGCTCCGCTCGCCTACTCGACCCGCCTCGCCACGAGCCTGTTCGGGCGACATGTAGCCTGGAGTCCCCATGACCTGCCCGGTGAGCGTCAACTCGCGCGGCTGCCCGTCGTGGGCGATGCCGAAATCCAGGATGCACGGCAGGTACGAACCGTCGGAGCGCACTTCCACCAGCAGATTCGACGGCTTCAGATCGCGGTGAACGACACCTTTCCCGTGGGCGTAGTCGACGGCTTCGCAAAGCTGGGTCATCAGCCTGACCCGCTGCTCGATGTCGAGCTCGTGTTCGGCGCAGAATTTGGTGATCGGCAGACCGTCGACGTAACGCATCACGAAGTAGGGTCGACCGTCTTCGTGAACCCCCTCTGAGATGAGAGGCGCGATCAACGGGTGATCAAGGGTCGACAGAATCGCTCGCTCGCGACTGAAACGCTTCTGCAGATCGTCACGATCGAGCCCTCGATTCAAGATCTTCAGGGCTCGCGGTTCGTTTCCGCTCGACGTGTCGACTGGCATGACGAGGTAGACCCAACCCATGCCTCCGCCACCGATTTCCTTGACGATGCGGTAGGCACCGACGATTTCGCCAGGATCGAGAGGGCGCTGCGCAACGGAGTGGAGTGGTACCTGCTCGACGAGATCCCCAGCCACGACCGAGAGGGGATGGTCGATGAGCATGGACCCCTCGTCGCCCGCTGCTCCGAGGAGCTCCTTGACTCGTTCTTCGAGCACCGGATCGCGTTCGCGAAGCTCGGCCAGGAAGTTCTCGAGCTCGTCACCTTCGAGGTCGAGCGCTTGATCGAGAAGGGGCTCGACGGTCCCCCATTCGGGACGGGAATCGCTCAAGTCGGGTCTCCAGGCGAGTGGTGACGGACCACCATCGAGCGCGGCATCAGCCAGTCGAGCCTTCGCGCGCCCTCTCTCGGAGGACAAACTTCCTGATCTTGCCGGTCGAAGTCTTGGGCAGCTCTCCAAAACGCACGATGCGTGGACACTTGAAGTGAGCTAGCCGCTCACGACAAAACTCGACGATGTCCTCTTCGGACACCTCCGCACCATCCTTGAGCTCGACGAAGGCACACGGAGTCTCACCCCACTTCTCGTCGGGTTTCGCGACCACCGCAACCGCGCTCACGGCCGGGTGCTCGTAGAGGACACCTTCCACTTCGATCGACGAGATGTTCTCGCCACCCGAAATGATGATGTCTTTCGAGCGATCGCGCAGCTCGATGTAGCCGTCAGGGTGCAGGACGCCGAGATCGCCGCTGTGAAACCAGCCTCCCCTGAAGCACTCTTCCGAGGCTTTCGGATTCTCGAGATACCCCTTCATCACGATGTTGCCGCGAAAGAACACCTCTCCCATGGTCTCTCCGTCAGCCGGTACGGGCTGCAGCGACTCCGGATCAGCGACCATGAGTCCACCGAGTGGAAGAGACGCCACACCCTGACGGGCCTTGAGAGCAGCCTGCTCGTCGAGTGGCAGCGCGTTCCAGTCCTCGTGCCAGGCGCACACCACGGCAGGACCGTAGGTCTCGGTCAATCCGTAGACATGGGTGACGTCGAGACCGGACTTCGCCATTTCGGCGAGAACCGCCGCCGGCGGTGGAGCCGCTGCCGTCAGCATACGCACCTGATGATCGAGCGACGGCCGCTGTTCCTCCGGAGTCTGGAGCAGCATCTGCATCACGATCGGCGCTCCGCAGAGATGAGTGATCTGCTGACTCGCAAAACTCTCCCAGATCGCCGGGCCCTCGACCCTGCGGAGACACACGTTCGTTCCAGCCAACGCCGCCAGGGTCCACGGAAAACACCACCCGTTGCAGTGGAACATGGGCAGCGTCCACAGATAGCGGGGGTGTTGTCCCATACCCCAGGTCAGGGCGTTGCCGACCGCGTTCAGATATGCACCTCGGTGGTGGTAGACCACGCCTTTGGGGTTGCCGGTCGTGCCAGAGGTGTAGTTGAGCGCGATGGCGTGCCACTCGTCTTCCGGCATCCGCCACTCGAAGTCTTCCGTCCCCTCGGCGAGCAGCTCTTCGTAGCTGAGCTCGCCGAGCCGCTGACCCTCGTCGACCGACTCGTCGATCACATCGACCACCAGAATCGAGCGGTCGAGTTGCTCGAGAGCCGGGCCGATGATGGACGCAAACTCGGTATCGGTGATCAGCGCCTTGGCCCGTCCGTGTTCGAGGATGAAGGCAATGGAGTCTGCGTCGAGGCGGTAGTTGAGTGCATTGAGCACCGCTCCCATCGCCGGCACCCCGAAGTGAGCTTCGAACATTGGCGGGGTGTTGGGCAGCATCACCGCCACGGTGTCGCCCAGCCCCAGCCCCCTCCGAGACAAGGCGGAAGCGAGCTTGCGAGAGCGCGAGAATGTCTCGGCCCAGGAACGCCGGACTTCACCGTAGACGACGGCTTCGTGATCCGGATAGACGTGAGCAGTGCGTCCCAGAAAGGAGAGCGGCGACAGCTGCTCGTAGTTGGCAACGAGCTTGGGAAGGATCTCGTAGGGGTTCTCGGCGCAGGACATTCCCGCGACTGTAGCAAGCAGAGGCGGTCTCACAGAAGGCGTTTCGGGTGACCCTCGACGGCTTCTCGTGATGCGACCGATCGTCTCCAAAACGAAGCGAAAGGGGCGCGAGTGCAAGAGAGGGCGAGAGCAATGGATCGAGATCTCCCTTCTGGAGCTCTCCCGCGCCTCAGCCGACCGACGAGCGGACCGCGGCAACACGCCCCCGAAGGAGCGTGGCTGCGGCTTCGTCAAACGCCACCAGGGTCACTCGACTGGGGCGACCATGCGTCGACAGAAAACTCGCGATCTCGCCCACCGCAATGGTGGCCGCCCGTTCGAACGGAAAGCGATAGACGCCGCAGCTGATCGCAGGAAACGCAATGCTCTCGGCTCCCAGCCCTGTAGCCGCCATCAGTGATCGTCGGTAACACGACGCGAGGAGCTCGGGCTCCCCGCGGTCACCTCCCTGCCACACTGGCCCGACGGTGTGGATCACCCAGCGCGCTGGCAGCTGGTAGCCATCAGTCACCTTCGCCTCACCAGTCCGGCACCCACCCAGGCTACGGCATTCCTCGAGCAACTCGCCGCCTGCGGCGCGGTGAATTGCACCATCGACGCCACCACCTCCCAACAACGACTCGTTCGCCGCATTGACGATGGCGTCGACTGCCAGTGTCGTAATGTCCCCTCGCCAAACCTCGATCTTGTCGACCGCCGCTACATCCACGGACGCCTCTCGATCTCCACCCATGTCACGCTCCTCACAAGACGAACCGAGCCCAACTATGCCACCCTCGACAGACCCGGAGGACCGTGGTGTCAAGACCGTCGGCCGCCTGCCCATCGTTGGTGTCATGGGCTCCGGTGCCTCTTCGCACGATGCCCTTGCGCGTCCTCTGGGGCACTGGCTCGCCGGTGAGGGTTGCCACCTCCTGACGGGCGGTGGTGCCGGTGTCATGAGTGCTGTGAGCGAGGCTTTCGCTAGCAGACTCGACCGGATCGGTCTCGTCATCGGAGTCTTGCCAGGTCCGGGGGACGACTCTCATCTCGAGAGTCGTCCGGGCTATCCCAATCCCTGGGTGGAGATTCCGATCCGTACCCACCTCCCGCACAGCGGCGTGCGCGGCCAAGACGCGCTGTCGCGCAACCACATCAACGTGCTCACCTGCGACCTCGTCATCGCGCTTCCGGGTAGTGACGGCACTCGCAGCGAGGTCGAGCTCTGCCTCACTTACGGCCGCCCGGTTCTCGCCTTCCTCGACGATCGACATCAGATTCCACACCTGCCCGCCGACGTCCTCGTCTGCCGGGATCTCGAAAGCCTGATCGCGGAGGTGCGCCCCGTCCTGGAGGCCGCCCGAGCCCGTGGCATGGACGGTTCCAACGTGCCACCCTCCTAGTGATCGGGTGTCGACGCCTCGTCCTCGGTCCGCGAAGAGAGGGCGTCTTCTTGTGACTCGACCACTCCGTCTCTCTCTACGACGTCCTCCTCTACGACGCCGGCGCGCACCAGATCGGTCACGCTGAAGAAGCCGCTCGACGACGCCGGCTGGCCTCCTTCGAGGACGTCTGCGGCACCGCGGATTCGCTTCATGGCGAGGAGTCTGGTCTCGACGATGCGCAGCTCGCCTTCACGGTTCGACGGCGCAAGCGTGTAGTTCGCGCGATAGCTGTTGATCCGCGGATGGCGGTGGTCGCGATGATGAACGATCCCGCCGACACTCCACGACGCTTGCACTCGAATGGGGTCTCCGAGGCGCTGCGGGCGGACGACCGAAACGTCGTCGTAGTCCACGTTGAGGATGTCGATCTCGATCGACTCTGCCTTCATCTGGACGGCCGTCGAATAGTGCTCGACGTACTCCCGTGTCAGGGCGTCAGCAGCAAAACTGCGAGCCAGATGAGTCCACAATCGATCTCGACTCGGACCGATCTGGTAGGCGTCGTAGACCGCGCTGTGCAGCTTCGTGAAGTGCTCGACCAACGCGTCGTCGCCCTCCGGTCCCGGGTCCACGACGCAGGCGAGAGCCCCTACCGCCGCTGCCACCCACATCACTCTCACCCAGAGACCCGATCGTTGGCACAACACTGGCCCCGAAGATCTCACTGACACTCGCTCTGCTGGTGATTCGCGCGACACTCTGCCCAGCCCATCATGACCGGCGCCGACGAGCAAGCGAAGCAGCGTCGAAGAGCTTGCCGCTAGCCAACGACAGATGGGTAGTGGCTCAGGAGCCACTACCGACAGATGAGGGCCTGTTCCAGAGCTGTAGAGTTCGTACAAGAGGTTGTGGGGGTCGACCTGAGCAGGCCTCCCGTGAGAATGCTGGAAGCGATCGTCGTCATGAAGTCACACCCACACGGCCCATCGGACCCTACAGGCCGTCGGCCTCTTGCTCTCTTCTCGAGTTTCTGTGTCTGCTGCCTCCTCGGGGCTCTCGACGCCGGGGCGCACGTGGCGTGGCCCGACTATCACTCGGCACGATGCGCCATCACCCTGGACGACGAGCGACTCCGCGTCGAGGTGATCCTCGAGATCCCGATTCACGAAGTCGTGCTCGGCTTCAACGCCTTCTACAAAGACATCGACCTGATCGCGGCCATCGAGGCAGGGCGCATCGAAGAGCTCGAAAGCTCCTTCAAAGAAGCGCAGTTCGAGCGTCTGGCGGCCGAGCTTTCGCTCAGTCTCGATGGGAAACTCGCGCCTTCCGACTGGCGCCCGGTCGACAATCCGATCAACGGCAGAGGCAGTGAAGGCTTTTTCGTGTACATGCTCGAGCTCATCGTCGACGAGCCTTCCGGTGGGCGTCGACTCGAGGTCTCGCTACGCAACGACAACTTCTCGAGCGCCCAGGTCATGTTCGCGAACCTCACCAGCGCCGAGGGGCGCTGGCAGGTCCAGGAGGCTACCGTGGAGCAGCCTCCGGCGGGCGCTGATCTCACTATAGGAAGCGAGGCCGAGCTCGCGCTCTGGAGCTCCGAAGAGTCGAGACGCCGCTTCGACGTGACGTTCAAGGGGAAGCGCAAGCGCAATCGCTGACTCGCGGCCCTGAGCAGAAAGTCCCGACGGGCGGTTTCGTTTCGTCAGTCTCCTGTGTCCAAGGTTCAGGAGAAAGGAGGAGGCGGATGGAAGTCGTTCCGCTTTTCCGCGAGACTGCACCGCGGACAGTCCCTATGGTCAATCGAACCGAGACCGAGTTGCTCGAAGCCTACCTGGGAGGCGAACGCTCGGCAGCCGAAGAGCTGGCGCGGGCGACCTACCGACGCGTCTACGCACATCTCATGAAGCTGAGCGGCGGTCGGGCTGATCTCGCGGCCGACCTGACTCAAGAGACCTACCGAAAGGCGTGGGCATCGCTAGCGACGTTCGATCGCCGTTCCGCCTTCTCGACCTGGCTCTACCGCATCGCCTACAACACGTTTCTCAATCACCAGCGGTCGGCCGGCAGGCTCCGCGCGCTCCCCGATCATGCAGAAGAGCGTTTCGAAGAGCCGTCTCCGCGCCCCGATCAGCGGGTCGCCCAGACACTCGAAGCAGAGCGCGTGCGCCGCTTCGTCCTCGACCTGCCCGAATCGCTGCGCTACACGGTGACCGCCCACTACTGGGGCGAGATCCCGATTCCCCAGCTGGCCAAGAGCGAAGGCGTGAGCGCCGTCGCCATTCGCAAGCGACTCAAGAAGGCGCGGACACTCATCCGCGAACTCCTCGAGGAGGACCCGTCATGAAGACCCCTAGAGATAGCCGCCTCGACCAGTCTCTGCGCGGACCGGACTACCCGGAGCCGCCCGAGAACCTGCTCGACAACATCCTCGACGAGATCCCGGACCCGGGCGCCGTTCGTGACGAGCCGGCCACCGTCGTCAACCTCGAGAGCACGACGGGACCCTCGACGCACAACGATCTCCAGCTG
>JANQPS010000205.1 GCA_028285365.1 Thermoanaerobaculia bacterium
TTGCAGCGTGGAGCCCAGCGTCGAGCACGGTTGCTCAGGAGAACCGCAGCGGGGAACGACCCGACCGCGATCACAGTCGACATACCAGGATCGCTCCGGCGACTCGTCGCCCCACAGCTGTTCGAGCTCCGGCGCCACGTCACCTCGTTGACTGTCGCAGACCGGCGGAGCGGCATCGAGGACTCCGTCGAGGTCGAGGTCCCAGCCGCTCGCACGAGGCGTATAACCCTGGGCGGCCACGCTCCCCTCGAGGAGCAAAGCACAAAGTCCCAAGGTGACGAGCAAGGGGACGATACGACCAGGGACACGCACCTCGCGCCGTGGCCTCGACATCAACTCAGAACGACTCGGCACGACTCAGAATGTCCTGGTCGCCGACTGAGCCAGCACAGAAGTCGGAGTCTGAGAGTCGCCACACCGGACGAGCTTGCGAACTCTCAACACCTCGTGATCTGGATTGCCAGAGAGGGCCTGGCGATCGACCGGCCGTCCTGACGACTCTCGCCTAGCCAGCGACGTTCCGACGGATCACCCAGAACGCGGCCACTGCGAGAAACAGCGTCAACGCGGCCAGGCCTGCCGGGTTGGCGACTGGCACCTCGACGATGCTGCCGACGTCGACGATCGTGCTGTTCTGAACCCCGAAGTTGAAATCGACACCCGTCGTGGTCGCAATGGTCGTGGGCACGGTGAAGGTCGGCAGGAGGAATCGCTGGAATGTGATGGGCTGGCCAGCGGGAACCGTGATCAGGGTTCCGGTCGTCGCAGGTCCCGCAACGGGGCCGGAGAGACGGTTGGCCCCAACGGTTGCAACGTACGAACCGGGGCTCGGGTAGGAGTGCATGAACGAGCCGGTAAACGATCCAGGCGGGCCGGCACTGACGAGCGGGATGGTCGTCGCGGCGATGGTTCCCGCGGAATCTCCGAAGTTGACGGCGTCGACCCGAGGATTGATGTGCACGTAGCGGTTGGTGACCGTCGCACTCAGGAACGTGTATTGGAACGACCACAGATCACCCAGGAAGCCGATCGGAGAACCGATCGTGCCGAAGGGCGACGTGCCCGTCGTGTTGAGGGTCACGTCGAACGTCACATCGAGACCGGTCACATCCACTGGAGTGATCAGGATTCCAGTTGGCCGACCCGCCACGACTCCCAAGCTCGGAGCTGCGACCGAGAGGGCCAAGGCGATCAGCACGAGGGTGATCAGGGTTCGACGATGGCGCATGTGACGCTCTCCCATTCTCGATCCGAGATTCAGATCTGTCTTTCGATCTAACTTTCCGATCCGGCTCGCAACCTGGCTTCCGACTCGCCGGTCCGGCTCAGCGTTCGCGACCGCTAGTGAGGTCGGCCACCGTCTGCTTGCTGGAAGCTGTCTCTGCCTTCTTCGGAAACATAGCTTCTATCACAATGCGAGCACGACGAGCGCTCGAGAGAGCGAATCTCCCGAAATCTCCACGAACAGCCCCAGCGATCTGTCCGGACCTGGACTTTTTGTCGAGGAGAGACTCGGCGAAGAGCCCTTTCTGAGAGTGCCACGCCGCAACCAGTCTTCCTGGAGCGACCTCGCCTCACGCCTGCTTCTGTAATCCCGATGGAAGGCCGGGAGCGATTCTGGATCGATGCGGGCCCCTTCGGGGGACTCAGGGCAGGCCTTCGGGGGACTCAGGACAGGCGTCGGCATGACAGAGGTGGTTTGCCGCTCACTTGCATCCTGCAACCTTGACCCGAATGGTCATACTCAACTCCCCAAGGCCGACTCCCCAAGGCCGACTCCCGAAGGAAGGCGGACTGCCCTCAGCGAGCGCCCACCAGTTCGCTGACGAGTTGACGGACCTCGGCTGATCTCGGGTCACGCGGAGCGAGCTTGAGAAACGCGTTGTAGTGGGTTCGCGCCTTCTCCTGCTCCCCAAGCTCATCAGCAAAGAGCCTACCGAGCTCTAGGTAGACCTCTGGATAGTCCGGCACCTGGCTCACGACGCGCTCCAGCTCCGCAACAGCCTCCCGAGCCGAGCCGAGCCGGGCCAGAACCACCCCCAAGTTGTAGCGCGCCGGCCAATACCCGTCCTCGAGCTCGAGAGCGCGCTCGTAACGGACCCGAGCCTCGTCCGGGCGCCCGGTGTTCTCGAGTGCCAGTCCCAGGTTGTTGAGGACCGCCGGCGCCTCGACCCCGAGCTCCAGCGCTCGCCGAGCATGCCGTTCTGCCGCGCTCCACTCGCTTCGATCGACGAGTACGGCAGCCAGGTTGTTGTGAGCGTCGGCATAGTCAGGATGTTCGCTCACGAGCTCCTCGAGCTCGGCACGAGCCTGAGCCAGTTGACCAGTTCGATAGTTGGCGATCGCACGGTTGTTGCGCGCCATCGGATGCCCAGGTTCCTCGTCTAGCACGACCTGGTACTGCCGTTGGGCCTCGTCCATGCGACCTCGCTCCGCCAGCCAGCTGCCGAGTGCGAGATGGAGATCGGGCCTGAGGTCGTCACTGAGTCGTATGGCCTCTCGAAGCTGCGACTCGGCCTCGGCGCCCGCCTGCTGGCGTGCCAGGAGCAGGCCCAGGCGAGCATGCAAATCCGCGTGATCCGGCTGACGCTTCAGCGCTTCACGATAGGCCTCGGTGGCCTCGGCGTCTCGTCGCTGACCTTCGAGCAACTGGCCAAGGGCCGCCC
>JANQPS010000211.1 GCA_028285365.1 Thermoanaerobaculia bacterium
GCCGACATCCGCCCGGGCACCGCCTCGTCGAGTCCGAGTGAACTGTATCCAGCAAAGGGCGCTGCACCCGCGCAGCTCTACTTCTCGGCGTTCGACACCGAGTCTGGCCGAGAGCCCTGGCGACTTCAGATCGGATCGGAAGCCCCCCCACCTCCACCACTTTGCGAAAGCGACGACACGTCGATCTGTCTGAACGATCGTTTCAGAATTCGTGCCTTCTTTCGCACCTCCGCCGAAGATCCGGAGAGACTCGCCGGCAGCGTGCCGGCCACGGGTCAGGGTGGTCCCGACGACACCGGCTTCTTCCACTTCTTCGGTTCCGAGAACCTCGAGCTGGCCGTGAAGGTCCTGGACGGCCGAGCGATCAACGGCAGCCACTGGCTCTACTACGGAGCGCTCTCGGACGTCGAGTACCGAGTAGTAGCCGAGGACCTCGTGAGCGGACGCGCAATCGAGTACGCCAACACGCAAGGGACCTTGTGTGGTGGCGCCGACGTCAACGCGTTTCCGGATTCGGCTGATGACGGGCTTCGCGTCACCCTCGGAGTCGAGGAGCCACCACCGCTCTCCGTCAGCCCCACGAGAGAAGGACTCGACGTGCTGCAACCGGCACACTCTTGGATCGCTCCCCTGAGCGGGGTTGAGGCGTATGAGGCCACAGCTGTCGCGTCGCACTCGAAGTCAGAAGTCAGCCTGTGTACGTCTCGCCAGGGTCGCCTCTGCTTGCAGAACCGTTTCGAAGTCGAGGTCGTCTGGCGCACCGGTGACGGAGAACAACAGGGTACGGGCACGGCTGTGCCATTCAGCCGCGAGAGTGGCAGCTTCTGGTTCTTCGACGAAGACAACGTCGAACTCGTGGTCAAGATCCTCGACGGCCGGTCGATCAACGAGCGCTTCTGGTTCTACTACGGAGCCCTGTCGGACGTGGAGTACGAGATTCGCGTCACCGACACCCAGACGGGTGAGGCCCGCACCTACCGCAACGAGCCCGGCGATCTCTGTGGTGGAGCCGACGTCGAGCTGTTCTGATCTCGTTACAGACGTCGGCTACGGTTCGGCGCTGAGACGGTCCCCGGTGTCTTGCACCGCCAGCAACTGTTCTCGTTGCCTCTCCACGATCTCCAGCGCTCGCTCGAGTAGCAGCGGGAACGAGGGATGGTCCCGAAGCGAGTCCCAACGCGGGTCGTTGCGAAGCTCGACATGACCCACCCATCCCCGCGCCAAGGCCGCCTCCAGGTACCTGATAGACGACTCGGACTCGCCGAGAAGCGCATGGATACGAGCGAACGTTGACAGATGAAACGGATCTTCCGCGAACCCCTCTTGCTCCAATCGGCGGTAACTGTCGAGCAGTTGGCGAAGCCTCCGATCGGCCTTCTCGCGCTCACCAAGTGAAGCGTTCGCGAGACTCAGGAACTGCATGGCGTCGAGAGCCGCTACGTCCCCGACATAGGCGAATCCGTCGACAAAGTGCGTGTCCAGGACCTCTGCGCCTTCGCGGAACCGCCCTGCCCTGATGCTGGCCATGCCAGCAAAGAAGTCCGCCAGTTGCCGACTGCCAGTCCCTTTCAGGGACTCGAGCTCTGCCACTACGAGATCGGGGCGGTCCGCTCCCCACAGGTAGTCGAACCGGAGAACCACCGCAACGCCTTGCCCAGGCCAAGATGGGTCCTCACGTGCTCGCTGATAGGCCGTAGCGGCAGGCTCGTCCAGATCAAGCCGTCCGAAACTACTCGCC
>JANQPS010000219.1 GCA_028285365.1 Thermoanaerobaculia bacterium
CCACCGAGCTCGATCAGGCCGTCTGGCAGCTTGCGGTCGGTGACGTTACCGAGCCTCTAGCCGCGCGTGGTGGTCTGCACCTACTCCAGATCGAAGAGATCCGAGAAGAGAGCGTGCGGGCGTACGATGACGTGCGAGCGCAGGTGCTCCAGGAGGAACGCAGTCGACGCCTGACGGACGAGCAGGAGGTCTACCTCAAGGAGCTCGAGGAGCGCGCGTACTTCGATGCCGATCCTCCGCCCGAGCTGGCCGACTTCCGCACCGCGGCAGGACGGTCGCTCCAGGAAGGAGGTCTCCAGCTGGTGGCTCCTCAGGACGAGCTCGAGACGACCGAGTCGTCGCCGGAGCCCAACGAGGGCAGCGACTGATCGATCGGCTGCGTTTCTCAGTCGCTTGGTGGCTCGCGATCGGTTCGAGCCGAGACCGCCGACCGAGGGTGACGATTCGCTCCAGCCTCGAGTTCCGACACCTCGGTCTCTAGGTCGAACGGACGGCACGTTTCCCGTGGGCTGAGCCAAAACATAGCCATGATTCGATAGGCCATGCCTGTCGATCGCCTGGCCGAGTCGCGACCGGACTGAACGGAACCGACGTCAGAGTGGGCCTGTGTGGCCCAATTGGCCTTGTGTGTCGCTACATTTCTCGAGGGTGGAGTGAAGTGGTAAGAAATAGACAAAAATGGACATAACTGGTACTTTTTGCCCGGATTACTGAATGCTGGGGTTAAGAGCGCCTCTCGAGAGTCATGTTCCGTGGCAGTGCAACAGCCAAGATCGACGCGAAGGGACGATTCAAGGTTCCTCGCGACTTTCTGCGCGTCGTCGAAGAGAACTGGGGACCCAAAGTCTTCATTACCTCGGTGCGTGGCGAAGTTGCGCTGCTTTACCCGCTGCCGATCTGGGAGGACATCGAGTCCCGGTTGCAGACGTTGCCGTCGACTGACAACACCCGTCGAAGGTACTTGCAGCGAGTCAGCTACTACGGCCAGCAAGGTGACCTCGATGCCCAGGGGCGAATCGTGATTCCTCAGGTGCTGAGAGAGTCGGCGAGCCTCAGCGGAGAGGTCGTGGTTTGCGGGATTGCCGACCATCTGGAGATCTGGGATCGCAAGCGCTTCGAGGCAGGCCTCGAAGACGATCCTTTCACGGACGAGGACTTTGGCGTCCTGGCCGAGAAGGGCGTGTGATGTGGTCGTCGTCACGGTCCAGCGTCGGCCGACAAGGGCCTGAGTCTCCTGGTTTGGCGACTGGAACTGGTGCTTCGCGATGGGTGTTGAAGCCGCCGGTCACGTTCCCGTCATGCTCGAGGAGAGCCTCGAGCTCCTCGCACCCGGTCGGGGTGGAGTGTTCGTCGACTGCACCCTCGGACTCGGCGGACACACCGAGGCCTTGCTGCAGGCAGCTCCGAGCGCGACAGTCGTGGGTATCGACCGCGACCAGCAGGCCCTGCGCTTGGCAGCGGAACGGCTCCGCCCTTTCGAAGGCCGCGTGCAGTTCGTGCACACCGCCTTCAGTGGTCTTGCGGCCAAGTTGCGGGCATCGGGAATCGAGCGAGTCGCCGGTGTGCTCGCAGATCTCGGTGTCTCGTCGATGCAGCTCGATCGCGCGGAGCGCGGTTTCAGTTTTCGTTTCGACGGACCGCTCGACATGCGCATGGATTCCTCACGAGGACAAAGCGCGCGCGAGGTCGTCAACACAGCGTCGGAGGTCGAACTGGTGAGAATCCTCAGAGAGTACGGTGAGGAGCGTCGGGCACGTCGCATCGCGCGCGAGATCGTCGATACCCGCGGCGAGACTCCCTTCGAGACCACTCGGCAGTTGACGGAGGCCGTGCATCGGGCGGTCGGCACCGATCGGGTCCCTGCCCGTCGTCACCGTCGCGCTGGCGGTATCGACAGCGCGACTCGAACGTTCCAGGCCCTGCGCATGGAGGTCAATCAGGAGCTCCAGGAGCTGGAGGCCATGATCGGCCAGGGAATC
>JANQPS010000245.1 GCA_028285365.1 Thermoanaerobaculia bacterium
GGTACGGGCGACGCCGGTTCGACGGCGGCGTTCTCCGCCGAGGGGAGTACGGCATCGAGCCCCCCCGGGGAGAGGACGGTTCGGTCCGGGTCGAGATGCTGGGGAGGCGTCGCGGCCGCTGCCTCGGGGCTGAGGAGAGGCGTTTCGGCCAAGCCCTCCGATTCGATGTTGCCCAACAGGTCACCTGCGTCCGGAGCCATGACCGTTGCCTGCTCGCTCACCGAGGGCGGCAACAGCGGCTCCGCAGATGCCGGAGGTTCGAGAGGAGAAGGCGCCGCATCGGAAGCAGCCGGCTCCGGCTGTGAGCCGCTGTCGTCCAGAGTCAAAGCGGAGAATCCCGACTCTTCGAGCGTCAGAGCTTCACCGGCAGGAGCTGGAGCTGCTCCGGCATCCGGTGAGCCGAGGTCGAGACTACCGAGATCTTCGTGGATCGTGACGTCGAGACTCGGATCCGGGCTGGACGTCATAGGCGGTGCGGACTCCGCGATCGTCGGGGCGTCCGCGACCCCGTCCGAGCCGGCACCCTCAGCCACTTCGTCCGACGACGCTTGATCCTGGCTGACCCTTCGCAAGAAGTCGCTGACGATCCGATAGATCAGCTCGCGGGAGTGCGGGTCGACGTAGCGAAACTGGATACCCATGCCTCGCGGCTTGTTTGGAGGCTGCTTCTCCTGGCGGACCCAGACCACATCTCCCAGTCCCTGCACGGTCTCACCGGCGTGACTGAACTCGAATTGCACGAGGGTACCGATGGCCCTCGGCTCGTCAGTCTGGATGAACATCCCTTCCATGGAGATGTCGGCAGCCGTCGCCGTGAGGGTGCCCGACTCGCGGTCGAAACGCAGTCCGACGTCGGTTTCGAACGGAGCCCGAGTGGTGTCGCGAAACCTGAAGCCCCGGCCTGCGTCGTCAGCCATTCTCAGGCTCCACCGACGTAACGACGCGGGCTGGAGACCTCGCCTGCGCTCCCGGTATCGAGCCTCGGAGGCCGGCGGCCCGTCCCGCCGTGATGCAGTTGACTCATCTTGCGCCCGACGAGGAGCGCCATTTCCAACGCTTGCTCGTAGTTCAGGCGCGGATCGACTTGGGAGCGATAGGCGCGCTCGAGGTCGACTTCGCTCAGGCCGCGGGCACCGCCGACACACTCGGTGACGTTGTCACCGGTCAGCTCGAAGTGCACGCCACCCAGGCGTCCGCCTTTGCTCGCGTGGATGTCGAAAGACGCGTCCAATTCTCCCAGGATGTCGTCGAACATGCGCGTCTTGCGACCGGAAGACGTCGAGCGTGTGTTGCCGTGCATGGGATCGCAACACCAGAGAACGTCGATCCCGGTCCCGGCGACGACATCGATGATCCTCGGAAGCTCGTCCCGGACCTTCTCCACTCCCAGCCTGAGAATCAACGTCAGTCGACCAGGCTCGTTCTGAGGGTTCAGGATCTCGACGAGCCGTCGGATCTGCTGGTCATCCATGGCGGCACCCACCTTGATGCCGATGGGATTGGCGATTCCTCGGAAGAACTCGATGTGGGCCCCGTCCGGGTCGGCGGTCCTCAACCCGACCCACGGATAGTGCGTTGCCAGGTTGTACCAGCCGTCACGATGCGGCACCTGACGGGTCTGGGCCTGTTCGTAGTGCAGGTGGAGGCCCTCGTGACTCGTGAAGAAGTCGACCCTGTCGATGTCACCTACGTGAGTTCCAGCTAGCGTCTCCATGAAGCGCAGGGAATCCCCGATGGCCTCGACCATGCGCTGATACTCACTCGCATGAGGTGAGTGGTCGACGAAATCCAGATCCCAGTACTCGGGATGATGCAGATCGGCAAAACCACCGTCGATCAGCCCTCGGATGAAATTGAGCGTCAACGCCGACTTTTCGTAGCCGCGAACGAGACGAAAAGGATCTGGTCGCCTCGAGCCGGGCTCGAACTCGAGGCTATTGACGAGGTCGCCGCGATAAGACGGCAGCTCCTGGCCATCGCGCTTCTCGAGATCCGACGAGCGCGGTTTCGCGTACTGCCCCGCGAAACGTCCGACCCTGATCACCTTGCACTTGGACGAATGCACCAGGACGAGGCTCATCTGCAAGAGGATCTTGAGCTTGTTGGCGATCGTCGACGAGGTGCACTCGGCGAAACTCTCAGCGCAGTCACCTCCCTGCAACAGGAAGCTCTCTCCGCGCTGAGCGTCGGCCAGTTGCGATTTGAGATGCTCGACCTCGAAGGACGTCACGAGCGGCGGGAGCTCGGCCAGCTCCGCCACTGCTCGCTCGAGCTCTTCAGGCTCGTCGTAGCGGGGCTGTTGAAGAGCCTCCCGGTCTTGCCAGCTGGTCGGGGTCCACTTGCTCATGGTTGGGTCACTTCAGGACGTCCAACCCCTTCGATCTCAAATAGTTACCTGAGTCGCGCGGTCGTCGGACGGTACCTGCCTCGTAGCCGTCAATAGTACAAGACGCATACGATGTGCGAAAGCTCCGGGCTCGAGACCTCAGGGTCGGGTCGTCTCGGCGGGCTCCGGCGGCTTGCTGTCCTGCGATCCGGACTCGTCCCAACCAGACGGTATTTCGAGATAGCGCGAAAGCCAGCGGGTCCCGAGATAGAAAGGGACCGTGTCGATCAGGGCGGCCAACATCTTGAAGACATAGCCAGTCAAGATGAACACCCAGAGCTGCGGCCAGAGCTCGCGCCCTTCTTCGAGCGGCAGCGCGCCTGCGTAGAAGTGGGTGATCGTGATCACCGCAAACGAATCGACGAACTGGCTGACCAGCGTCGAGCCGTTGTTGCGCAGCCAGAGATGCCGTCCTTTGGTCAATCGTTTCCAGAAGTGGAAAACGTGGACGTCACAGAGCTGAGCAGCCAGATAGGCGATCATCGACGCCAGGATCGCACCCAGCGTCAGCGTCCGAATCTCGAAGAACACGGGCAGGCGTCCAGTGGCATCGGGCACGGGCTGATCGAAGCCGGGAAGGGTGCCCCCCAACCACAGGATGAACGCAAGCCAGACATTGACCAGGAATCCGACCCAAACCATGAAGTTTGCCCGTCTCCGGCCGTAGAGCTCGGAGATGAAGTCGGTACACAAGAAGGTCAGCGGATACGGCAGCACTCCAACTGCGAGAGGAACTGGAATCGTGCGGCCGAAAACCGTGAAGCTCAGATCCAGGAAGCGACTCACGCCCAGGATGTTCAGCATCGTCATCGAACCGAGGAACAACCCGGCGAGGACCAGGAACACTCGCTCACGTCTCACCTGGAGCTCGTTGAGATCGATCGGCTGATGAAAGCCCTTTTCCTGCTGACTCATGGCGCGGGCAGGGTATCAGCGTGAGCCGCGATACGGACTACAATCCTCGATCGAGACCCGCGGAACGACCATGCCGATCTACGAGTTCTACTGCCCCGACTGCCACACGGTGTTCAGCTTCTTTTCGCAGACCTCCAAGCTGCGCAAGAAGCCGGCGTGCCCCCGCTGCTCGTACCATCCGCTCCAGCGACGTCCCTCGACGTTCGCGATGGTCAAGAGCTTCGGCAAGAACGACGAAGGTGAGCCCGACCTGTTCGAGAACATGGATGAGAGCAAGCTCGAGGGAGCCATGGACTCATTGGCCAGCCAAATGGAGAAAATGGGCGACGATGCAGACCCTCGCTCCATGGGCCAGGTCTTTCGACGATTTGGCGAGATGACAGGGCTCGAGATGGGCCCGCGAATGGAAGAGGCGCTGCAACGTATGGAGTCGGGTGAAGACATCGAATCCATCGAAGCGGATCTAGAAGACGGCGACGACGACCTCGACGACCTCTTCCAGCTCAAGAAGCGCGTCATGAAGCGGACCCAGCGCCCGGCGGTCGACGAGACCTTGCACTTCTTGTAGACGACCTCCGACGCCAGGCCCCCTGCAGCCGGCTCGCCGCAGCGGCCACGAGCCACCCAGCTCCAAGATCCACCGCCGTCACCGGAATGACACCTTGCTCCAACACCTTCGACGTCTCCTGAGCCTCGACGATTCCGACGCCGATTCGGCGAGCACGACCGACGTCTCGACTACCGAGTTGAGCATCGCCGCCCTTCTCGTGTCGGTCGTCCGCGCTGATTTCGACACCTCGCC
>JANQPS010000249.1 GCA_028285365.1 Thermoanaerobaculia bacterium
GTCTCCTAAGTCTAAATATTCAAAATTAGGGTTAGGAAACAAAGGAAATTGATTTTCAACCTAGGTTAAAAAATTTTTACCTGAATTTAATTTTTAACTTCAACATATACAATATAATGTGTGTGTGTGTGTGTGTGTATATATATATATATATATATATACATATACATGGCAGGGGCTTCGCTCAAGGGCTTCTCCGTCGTCACTGTGGCCGTCACCTGTCATCAGCGTACCAGTAGCGATCGACGATCTCGGCGCCCAGCGACGGGCGAAAGACGGCGCACATCGCCATGGGCATCATCTTGAGGAAGTGCCAGTCGCCGTGTTGGTCGTACTTGCGCATCGACACGATGGTCTTGACCTCGGTTGCCCGAATGAGTCGTCGCCGGCGCGCCTTACCCAAGTGGCGAAGTGCCATCAGGAACGCAACGTCTTCCCCGATCGGACGACCCTCGTCATAGCCATCGACGGCATCAAAGTCCTCGCGACGGCAGAACACGACTCCAGTATCGATTCGCCACAACACGAGCATCGGCATGAGAACCGCGTACGTCAATGCGATTCCCAGCGACCATCGTTCGGGGCGTCCGCCGGTAGAGCCCGCGACGATCTCGCTTCGATCGAGGGTCGCGAGGACGACGTTGAAGGTCTCCGGCGCAATCTGCATGTCCGCATCGACGAACGACAGGATGTCGCCTTGAGCAACGGCTGCGCCGCCATTGCGAGCGCCGGCAATGGAGCGCTTCTCGACGAACGCGACCCTACAGCCTCGGCCGGCTGCGATGCTGGGAGTGTCGTCGGTCGACGCGTTGTCGGCGACGATGACCTCGATCTCTTCCCTGCCGCGCTCGAAACGATCGCGCGCGCGATCGACGCTATCCAGCAGCCGAGGGAGCAGAACGCTCTCGTTGTGGGCCGGAATGATAAGCGAGATCGTGGGCATGTGCTCGATAGATGAGGCCTAGTGAAGTGACGACAATGGCAGCTCCGCCCAATTCATCCCCTCGTCAGCGACCTCGACAACGGTTCTCTGCTCTCGACTGCTTCACTTTGACGAAATGCGGTTCGAGCCAGACCCAGTGAAGCCCCGCTTCCGGCCCGCCGCGAAAGACGAGCTCGATCTCCACGTGACCGTAGTCATCGAAGCCAGCCACTCGACGATACGAGCCGATGAGGCGTTCGAAGACCGCCACGGACTCGTCTGCCAGCTCAGCCCGGTCCGGGGCTCCGACGATTCGGACGATATCTCCGGTCTGAATGCGGCGACCACAGACATCGAACGGGGAGTAGCTCTTCATCCTTGGTGGAAGAGTGGTTGGCGGATCAGCTCTCGCGGAGCTATTGACGAGAGAGGCTGCCAAGCACTACAAATCTGGACTTCGTAGAAGCAGGCTAGCACCCGGCAGACGCGGGCTCAGCCGCTGTAGGACATGCGTGGCGGCTCACTCCGACGAGTCTCCCACCCCGTCGGCCCGACCGAACACGCTGGGGCGGGTCGCGCCATAAGCGAAGAGCAACGCTGTCAAGTCGTCGGGATAGGTGAAGAACTCTTCTTCCAGTACCTCGAGACGTTGGCGAACGTCGCTAGACGTGGATTCCAGCAGTTCCTCTCGGACGGACTCGGACGCCGGCAATGGAGACGCCGACACCGTCCGTATTGCGCGCTCTACCACAGCGGCACAGGCGTGCGCTCCTATCTCGCGAAGCGCACGCGGGGCAAACTCCGCGGTATCGCCGTCGGAACTTACGAGGTACTGAAAGAACCCTCCGTTGTTGATCTGGCTCTCTAGCGCCCAGACGGCGGAAAAGACGCGCTGTTCCTCGACCTGTTCAGCGAAGGCCACGCGACCGAACTGAGTGCGTTCACTCTCAGAGAGGGCGATCAGGTACTTGTTCTTGTCCATTCTTGATCTTGAGCCGAGACGCACACGTGAATTCAGCGTCAGTGAACAGGCTAGCATTCGTAGGCACCCAAAGACTCCGTAAAGGCCCCGAGGCTGAGGAGCTGGGCGGCCATACCAATCACCTTGCGTCCGTCGAGCGTGCGGGCGCCGTGACTGGATTCGCCGCTCGACAACAATTCTCGGCAACTCATCGACGACAGCGGGGCTGCTCCAAGTGTCCATCCCTTAGTCCCAAACTCGTCGCCGAGGCTGTTGGAGATGTGGGAAACGGCCTGCCGTTTTCCAAGTCATCTGCGGGAATCGCAACGCGATTTCCGAGGGCCACCAGGCCCGTCAGATGCGGCATCTTCAACGGCCCCTGCCAGGCCTCAACCTTCGAGAACTTTCTCGAGAAATCTCGACAAAACACTTGACAAGGTTTTCGAGCCCCCCGCGCCAGTTGGTCTGGCCAACGAACGACACACATCTCAGACGCAACAGATGTTGGGTACAACACCAGCTCTCGGACTTTGATACTTGAAAGCTGCGGAGGTCCGAGTTCTGCTGTTCGTCGGCCTCTGAGAGCGTCGCAAAAGCCGGGTGTACCCTGAACCTCGAGTCAAGGAAACGCTTCGGAGTCCGCCCATGATCGAGCTTCCCACCGCCTACGACACTCTCGCCGAACGACAACACAAGTGCGAGCAGATCGATCGGCTCGGTGAAGACATCGCTGAGCTCGCTGCCCACATCTCAGCGGCGACCTACGAGCTGCTCGTCATGATTCTCCAGTTCGATGCTTGCAACGGCTGGGACGGCAGATCATGCGCGCATTGGCTCAATTGGAGGATTGGCCTCAGTCTCAGTGCTGCCCGCGAGAAGGTCCGCACGGCCCGAGCGCTCGCTAACCTGCCACTCATCTCCGATGCCATGCGCTCCGGCAAGCTCTCCTACTCCAAGGTCCGGGCTATCACCCGGATCGCAACTCCTGACAACGAGTCCGAGCTACTGCTCCTCGCGATGGACGGCACGACATCCCACGTCGAACGAATTGTTCGCGCCTATCGGCGGGTGGACCGACTGGCCGAGGCGGAGCAAGCGGACAAGAGGTACCAGAGTCGCAAGCTCAGCTACATGATCGACGAAGACGGCATGCTGGTCATCCGCGGACGTCTCGATCCCGAGCAAGGTGAAGCTCTGCGCAAGGCCCTCGACCACGCGGAACAGGTTCTCTTCCGCCGCGAGCAAGAGACGCTGGCCGGACAGGTGGCTGGCGACGTCGTCGAAAAGACCACCCATACTCAGCGCCGGGCCGACGCTTTGGTGCTGCTCGCGGAGACCGCGCTCGAGACTGGGCTCGACTCGCCCGCCAACCGCCAACGAGCCGAGGTTGTTCTCCACGTCGACAGCGACGTCCTCGGCGAGGAAGACGGCGACGGCCAGAGCTGTCTCGAATCGGGGCAAAACGTTCCAGCTGAAACGTCTCGGCGACTGAGCTGCGACTGTTCCACCGTCACCATGCTTCACGACCAGAATGGCCCTGTCCTCAGTCTCTCGAATGGAAACACTCTCGACGTCGGAAGGAAGACTCGGGTCATTTCACCCGCTCTGAGACGCGCGCTCGACCACCGCGACAGCAAGACCTGCCAATTCCCCGGTTGCGATGTACAACATCCTTCGGCGGACTCAGGACAAGCTGCGAAGCCCACCACATCCATCACTGGGCGGCCGGTGGCGCAACTTGCCTCGACAACCTGGTCCTCACGTGCAAGTTCCATCATCGGGCGCTTCACGAGGGCGGCTACCGAGTCGAGTGGCGGAACGGACGGCTCGAGTACCGCGATCCTCGCGGCATGCTGATCGACAACGCCCCAGACATGCCAGAGATCGAGCACGACGGGGGCTCGACTCTCCGAAAGTGGGCCTGTTCGAGCGGTATCGCCATCGACTCGAGGACCAACATGCCCATGTGGGATGGCTCTCCGATCGACTATGGGGCCGCGATCGATGGATTGAGGCCGATCTAGAAGGCTGTGTCTCGATCGGTGAGTCCAGCCAAGCGTGGAACGGGACGAGAGTTGGATTCGTGCTCGGCGACACCCTTGGGAGATCCCCACAGAGCCTACTGGGCCGCGCGCCTCCTCGACCCGCCGAACTCCGCGCCATGAAGACGGCACAGGTCGATGACTCGCTCATAGACCCCAGCTTCCTCGAGCTCCACGACCCTGAGGTAGAGGTCCTGCATTCCGTGCGGGGAAACGCGCAACCAACCATCACGCTCGTGCCACACCGCAAGGTTTGGCCACTCGCACTGTAGATCGAGATAGCGACCAGCTACCGAGAGGCTCTGATCCGAAACACGGAAGGTCAAAGGTTGCTGAAGATGAGCGTGGCGTCGAAACGCTACCAACAAGCTGCCGGGGAAAAGGCGAGGCGCTGCGAGGGCCAGGACCCCGAAGGCTAGGAGCACGACGCCAAGCAGAAGGGTGTACGACCACAACAGGCACGCGACGCCGGTCAAAAGGAGCAACGCCAGTCGCCATGGCCTGGACCGCTGAGAAGCAATGGCGTGAATCGCAGCGTAGTCAGCGTCGGAAAGCCTGCAGGTCTGCGAGTGCTCGAAAGGTTGCATGGGGGCGGTGCTCCCAAGGCGGACGCCATAGTGGATTGGGTGGAATGTGTCGAAACGCGCGTGACCAAAGGTGGTTGGCTGCTTGCGTTCGCGGTCTTACCTGATCTCGCCGTCAGACAAGGTGACTGAGGTCGCCACGACGGGAAGCGATGACTCTTGGAATCGACTCGTCCGAGGTACCACGCTGCGAGCCAAGATCCCGACCGGCCTCTCGTCGGGACGACACTCGCAGGAGACCAAAGACCGGGCAGTGCCCTTGCCCGCACACTTTCCTCGACCTATTGCCTGACTCGATCACCAGATTGGCTGCGGTCGTGCTCGTCTAGGCTGAATACGGACGAGAGGACTTGTTCCTTCCGTCGCAGCTCTCGCTTCTTATGCGTCTGGCTGCCTCTCGAGGAACTCCAGGATCGCGGCCGTCACGTCAGAGGGGTTGTCCACGTGCATGTCGTGCGACGCCTGTGAGATCGTCACGCGCTCGGCGTGCTTTAGGAGGTCATGCAGACGATCGCTCATGTGCCACATGACCTTAGGGCTCTGGTCACCGTTCAGAATGAGCGTCGGCTTGGCCAACGCTCGCACATCGTCGCGGGTCACGACCGGGAAGGTCCCCCGAGTCAGCTGAGTCGCGAAGATCTCGAGGTTGTCACGCGCCTGTTCGCGACGATCCGGGGGCATACCCTCGACGCCGTGTGCTCCGAGCACTGCTCGTGTGAAGCAGGCCAGTCCGTGCTCGAGATCACCACGCTTGAATGCGGCCTGTGTCGGACCGAGGCCGCGAGCACCAAACAGCATGATTGCCAGTGCGGTGGTCGGGTGGCGAGCTCCGAGCCGCAGCAGCCTGATCGGATTCGGCGGCACGCCGGTGAGAAAAGGCAGCGTCAAGGGCTCCAGGAGGACGAGCGACCGCACGAGATCGGGTTCGCGCAAAGCCGCGAGAATGCAGATCAGCCCGCCGAACGAATTGCCCACCAGATGGGCGGGCGCGGCATCGAGCTCGCCCAGAAGAGCGATGAGATCGTCCACCTGGTCCGAAACGGCGTGCGGGTCATCGGGCGGGGCCACCGAGCTCTCCCCGTGATAGCGACTGCTGTACGCGATGGTGCGGTACGACGAACCCAATGCCTCGCGATGGACAGACCAGATGCGATGGTCACTCAGGGCTCCATGGAGGAGAACGACGGGATCTCCACTGCCGCTTTCGCGATAGTCGATCGAGAGTCCGTTGACGTCAGCAAATGGCATCAGCTGACTCGTCGTCGCCCCCACGGCCTTGCCGGGGGTTCGTTTGCATTGCCGTACCGATCGTTTTCGAGCTCAGCGATGAGCAACTTGGTCTACCGTTCATTCCACTCGCCCGTCTCGCCTCCACCCGCCTACGAAGGTCGACTCCACACTACCCGACCCTGGGAATGTCTCCGTAGACGGTCGGTCGTGCGATGAGACGCTTCATCCAGGAACATACAGACGGACCAGCAGGTCCGCTTTCAACCGCGGAAACCGAGAAACAGGGGTGCGAGCTTTCACCCGCACCCCTCCAGTTTCCGCCTGGCCCGCCTACTTCCCGCCTGGATTGATCAGCAGGTTGGCTGCAGTCATGCCGGCCGGTATGACGATGGTGTTGTTCTGACCATTCTCGGCGAACTTCTGGAGCGCGACGTTCTGCTCGTGCTGCAGGTAGTTGCGCGTGAGCGACTGGTCGATGATGCGATTCGCCTCGGCGATGCCGCGGGCGCGCTCGATCTCGATCTCGGCGTCCTTTTGGGCAATGTCGACCTCGATCTGCTTGGCTTCGAGTCGCTTCTGGTTGGCGATGGCGGTCTTGATCGACTCTTCGATTCCCGGATCGGTTGTGATGGCACGGACGACGACGCGGGTGATCACGAAGGTGTCGGGATTGTCACTGTCGAGCAGACCCTGAAGGCGAGTCTGGACGTTGGCGGAGATCAGCTCGCGCTCGCGGTGCAGGCTGAGTGACTCGAGGGTGGCGACGGTCTCGTACACGGCGCGACGAGACTCGCGCACGATGACGTTGTAGGCCGGATAGACGATTCCCTGCTCCATGCTCGATCCATTCGCGTACTTGACCAGGGTCTCGGCGGCACGCTCGGGCGCCACGCGGTAGTAGACCGAAATGTCGAGATCCTTGAGCGAGAGGTTGTCTTTGGCCTTGGGTTTGAGGTCGTTGAGATCGATGACGATCTCCTTGGCCGAGGTCTCCATCACGCGCGTGAAGAACGGCAGTTTGAGACTGAGGCCAGGAGCACGCTCGTCCATGTCGATGGTGCCGAGCGTACGATCGACGCCGACATGCCCGGTCTCGATGACCACAAAGGCGCCGGTCACCGTGAGCAGGGCGATCACGAGAGCGACCACGATGACCGCCAGAGGCAGCGCGCGGCGCAAACCCGGTGATGAGTTTCTGGTGGATATCTTGTTGTTCTTCATGTCTCTCGACTCCATTGGCAACGCTGCGCGCGGTACGCGCGAAGCCAGCTCCAGCAAACGGTTTCGACGCGCTCGCCGGAGTGATCGCCGCGATTCGACAGAGGTGCCGTCAGGCGTTCCGGATCGCAGGCTGATGGGGGGAATACGCGCCAGTAGGTGGAGTTCTTCCGTAGCAGACGCAGAGGGAGCCGGAGAGATGCGGGTGAGGCAGTTCAAGCGCTTAGCTCGAGGACGCCCCGTCCAAGTCGGCCGTGAGTCAGATAGGCAACTCTCGAAGCGTGGTCTCTTCGACAAACCGGTCGGCCTGCGCTCGATCCCACGAGCTTGGCCACCGCTCGGTCAGGAAGGCTACCGAAGACCACGCGGCTCGTGACGTCGATTGGGACGCTCGGACTCGCGCTCTCCTCCGTGCTCGCACAGCGGTTAGTCTTCAGCACCAACGCCTATTCACTCGGCCTCCTCACCTGGTCCATTCGACGCGATTGGGCAAAACACTCATCGCAGAGGGTGAGTCGACAAGAACAAGCCACTCTCAGCACTTCAGGAGCTTTCCGGATGCAACGACTCTCCCTCGCCCCTTGGCGCGGCGTGCTGGCAACAGTCTTCGTCGCAGCCTGCCTTGCGCCGTCACACCTCTTCGCTCAGGACGCCCCGGTCGCCTTTCAGGGAGCTCTGGTCATCCCCATAGCCGGCGAGCCGATCGAGAACGGCGTCGTCGTGATCGAAGACGGCAAGATCACCGCCGTCGGCGGTCCTCAGACCAGCATTCCGCGCGGCGCCGATGTGCGCGATCTCTCTGGCAAGGTGCTGATGCCCGGACTGGTCGACACGCACTCCCACATCGGCGGACCGTCGGGTGGTGATCGATCGTCTCCTCTCCACCCCGACGTGCGGGCCATGGATGCGATCGATGTGCGCAGCGATGGCTTCAAGCGCGCCCTGGCGGGAGGGCTGACGACGCTCAACGTGATGCCCGGTTCGGGGCTCCTGATGAGCGGTCAGACGGTGCACCTGAAGTTGCGCGCGAACCCGGCGACGATCGACGACTGGCTGTTCTGCGAAGACCCGATCAACGACGTCTGCGGGTCGATGAAGATGGCGAACGGCACGAACTCGATTGGTGGTGGTGGTCCGGGGACACGAGCCAAGAGCGCAGCGCTCGTACGCCAGCAGTACATCGCCGCGCAGGAGTATCAGGAGAAACTCAACGACGACAGCGAAGGCGCCACGCCGCCTCCGCGGAGCCTTCCGATGGAGGCACTCGTGGAGATCATGGAGGGCAAGCGTCTGGTCCAGTTTCACAGCCACCGACACAACGACATCGCCACGTTGCTCCGCATGGGCAAGGAGTTCGGGTTCACACCGATCATCCAGCACGGCAGCGAAGCGTGGAAGATCGCCGACCAGGTCGCAGAAGCCGGGGCCAGCGTGTCTCTGACTTTCATCGATTCGTTTGGTGGCAAGGAGGAAGCACTCGGCTGGTCCATGGAGAGCGGTGCCATCCTGGAGCGCGCAGGTGTGCCTGTGAGCTTCAACACTGATGACGGCATCACGGACTCGCGGTTCC
>JANQPS010000264.1 GCA_028285365.1 Thermoanaerobaculia bacterium
ACCGTCGCGGCTTCGGGAAGGCGAGCGATCGTGGCAGTGACGGCTTCGAGGGTGGGATCGTCGAGTGGGGCACTGCGGAGTGCGTCGAGGGACTCGAACAGCGGGTGGCCGTCAGGACCCTCGCGGTAGAGCGCGTCGGGCAGGTCCATGTGGAGCGGCTCGGCGCCGAGGCTCTGAACGGCCAGCCGATCTTCGGCGCGTCGTTGGGCGATCACGTCGGTCGGGATCGCCCAGAGTTCGTGGATTTCGGCCGCAAACGAGGACAGGGTCGCTGGAGGTGCTCCGGCAAACAGGGTGACGACGGCCACCCGCTCGCCAAGCCGGGTCCGTCTATGGATCTCGGCACCGCACGAGAACACGGCGTCGTCCAGATGTGGAGAGAGGAACACGGCGTCGAAACGCTCGCGCGTTCGTGAGCTCACCCCGAATCTCCTTCGATGTCTCGTGTGAGCTTGTCGACGTACTCGGACACATGCCGGGCAAAGTGCTCCTTGGAGTGCCTCGTGCGCACCCACTCCCAGGCAGATCGGGCTCGTTCTTCCAGCTGCGCAGGACTGCACTGAGTGTGCTCGTCGACCGCAGCTTCGATCGTTTCCAGCTGCGAGTCGCGCAGGACCACTCCGGTTTCCGGAGTGAGGTCGACGCTGGCCTCGCGGGTGAGGATGGGGATCAGTCCGGCGTGCATGCACGTGAGCGCGCTGGCGCCGCCGCCTTCGGCGCACGAAGGGTAGACCAGCGCCGAACAGCTAGCGACGACGTCGAGGAATCGGTGTGAGGCTACGTCGATCCATCCGAGCGTCTGGATGTTGGGGAGTCGGTAGAGCTCCTCGAGATAGTGAGCTTCGAAGTCACGCTCACGCTCGATCGGTCCACACACGACGAGCTCGAGGTCCGGACGCCGGGCAAACAGCTCGAGAACGAGGTCGAGCCCCTTGTGTACGAGTCCGCCGGAGCCGAACCAGAGAAACCGTTGGCGAGTGCCTTCGAACTGGCGATCCGTGATCCAGTCATAGGTGAACGGGACCGAGACCGGGATCCGATCGAGTGGCTTCTTGGCGAAGCCGTAACTCTCGGCAGTGAACTGGTTGCCCAGATACGTCGCTCGATCTGCGCTTTCGATCAGTCGATTGGGCGGCATGAGTCTTCTTGGTCGAAGCGCAACCCCTCGGCGATCTCTCAGGCGTTCCAGTCGCCGCTCCTGGGCTTCGTTGTTGACCCGCCAGTGGCAGGTGTCGAGATGAGCGATCTTGAGAGTCGAGCTCGGCAGATCATCGACCCACCGCTCGAGGTTGAGTCGAACGTCGATCACGACGTCGTAGCTCTCTCTCGGAACGAAGTGCAGGTTCTCCCAGGAGATTCCGTCGACCAGGAAACCTCGCTCCAGGAAGCTGCGAGCGATGCACAGCGATTCGAAGAAGTGAGTGTGCGAGTGGTCGGGAGAAGCTTTCTGCTCGAGGGGCTCGAGGATGTACGAGAGCAGCACGCGACCCCGAGCTTTGCCTTCGGGCTCGAGGGTGATGCAGGTCTCGTCGGCCTTCGAGAAGCGCCGGCTCAAACGCCCGACGAGATGCTTGAGCTCTCGCCCAGCGCGTGCCGGAGTCCAGCGTGGGTCTCGCAGACGGCTCACGACCGTGTTCTCGGTATGGCGACGAAGATGACGTCCAGGCACTCGCGAGTCTGACCTGGGAGCCGTGGCGAGCGCTCCGCGAGTCCTGGATAGGGACGTGTTGGCTTCATTGGAACGTCCGAGCGGTCCCGGGAAGGAGCTTGGCATAGTCGTCGCGGCGCCACCACAGCGCGAGCGCGAGGAAGACGACCGCAGCGACGGCGCTGAGGATCAGGCGCTGCGCTAGAGCTTCGGGGTCGGTGACGAAGACGCCGGCGAAGACCAGTCCGCCGACGGCGTAGAGAGTGAGCAGCTGCAGGACGAGCTTCCTGAAAGTCGGACCACCGAGCTGCGCCAGACCCCAGGCCAGAAAGGCCGTTCCCAGCGGGAAGTAGCCGGCAACGGCCATCCCGATCGCACCCAGTTCGGTCGCGACCAGAGCCAAGCCCAGGCCCCCGAGGGACACCAGGTTGAAGAGGGTGTAGAGCAGGAGGAGGCGGTCGCGGTGGGCACTGAGCAGAAGCTCGCGCCCGAACATGGTCAGCGGTCGTACCAGGGGGACGAAGGCGGCAACTCGGAGGTAGTCGGCGGCGCCGAGCCATTCGTTGCCGCCGAGTACGAGGGCGACGAGCTCGGCATTGAGATGGAAGACGAAGCACGATGGGACCACCAGCGTGGCCAGAAACAGGGTGGCTGTGCGATAGAGGTCGAATGCGGCATTCCCGGAGGTGTTCGCTGGAGAGCTGTCGCGCAGGCTCACGAGCGCGGGGTAGACGGCCCGCCCGACGGCATCGGCGATCAACCTCGAGACCAGGAAGAGGGCCGAAATCGCGAGAGCGGCCTTGGCTACGGCGGCGGGTGGCAGCACCGAGCCGAGGATCAAGGGGTCGAGATAAAGCACGGCGAGCTCGAGCACGGACATCAGCGCCAAGGGGAGGGCCGCGGTCACGAGCGCCTGGACGCGTCCTTCGTACTCGAGCGGGATCTCTCCCCAGGCGCTCCACCACAACATGACGCTGTACAGTGCCGCCGCCGTCACGTGGGCGACGATGATGCTCCAGATACCCCAGCCGGAGAGTGCCAGAGCGATCGACAGCACGGCAAAACAGAGGTTGCGCGTCAGCTCGGCCGGGATGGTGCGTGTGATCTTCAGCTCGACTTCGAAGAAGGTGAGAGGCACGGCGCCCAGCCCTTGTACGAACAGGAACAGGCACAGCGCGCGCAGGATGTTCGGAGTCGTGGCGTCGTGACCTTCGAACCCCAGAGCGAGGAGCGGTGCGAGGAGCGCCAGACCGATGCAGAAGACGAGACCCCAGAGCAGCTCCAGTCTGAGGAAGGCCCCGTAGGTCTTGTGCTGGAGCCTGACCAGGTGTCCTGGCAGTCCGAGATCGCGGACCTGGGCGAGCAGGATGAAGACGGGCTCTGCCCAGTTCCAGACCCCCATTTCATCGGGCAGGATCAATCGTCTCAGGACCATGTGAGTCGCGAGAGTGACGGAGATCCGCCACAGCTGAGACGCAGTTGCGGCTCCAGCCGAGCTCAGCAGTCGGTCGGTGCGGTCTCCTGATGACATCGCGCCGAGTGTAAGGAATGCCGAGTCTTACCGCACGGCCGCAAGCGTGGAGAATGGTGTCTTGGGCCTCTTCGGCCGCTCGGTGCGAGCGCTTGTCACCAGGGCGTCGAGGCGACAGGATGCCGAGATCCCGATGTGGGCGAAGGCTGACGAACGATGAGCGTGAACTCAGAGAAGTTACCGGCCGTCATCCTGGCTGCCGGACGGGGAACCAGGATGGGCGCCTTGACCGACCAGCTGCCCAAGGCCCTCGTGAAGGTTGCTGGTGTACCGATGCTGCTCAGGACGCTGCGCACCCTCGAGGGGGTCGGCGTCGGATCGGCTCACGTGGTCGTGGGAGTCCTGGCAGAGCGAGTGATCGATGCGGTCGAGGCATGGCGTGCTGATGGCGTCCTCGGGCAGCTCCCGGTCACCTTTCATCGTCAAGAGACGCCGCGAGGGACGGCTGACGCGGCGCTGTGTGCGCGGGAGGCCGTGGGGGCTGGAGCGCGGAGCTTCATGCTCCTCCTCGGCGACGTCTTGCTCGCGTCGGCGGCACTGGATCGACTTCGCCGTGCGCCTTTGGAGTCCGGAGCGGAGGGTGGGCTCATGGTCAACCCGGTGGACGATCCGTCCGCGGGTGCGGCCGTCTACCTGGATGGCGAAGGCTGGGTCGAGCGCATCGTGGAGAAGCCTCCGCCCGGAAGTTCTTCGACTCCGTGGAACAACACCGGCGCCTACGTCCTGCCCGCGGCTGCCTTCGACGTGATGGCTCAGCTCGAACCTTCGCAGCGTGGCGAGCTGGAGCTGCCGGATGCCGTGACTCGGCTGCTCGAGGTGGGGTGTCGCCTGCGCGCCGTGGCGGCACGTGCCGATGAGGTCGATCACGTCGGCACGCCACAGGAGCTGGCGCTTACCGAGAGTCGTCTGACGGCTCGGGCATGAACGCGCGCGCCGCGTCGAGATCATAGATGTCGATCTGAGCCCCGCGACGAACCATGCGTCGGTTCAGCTTGGGGAAGTCGGCGATCTCGACGTCCAGAGACTCACCGCCCATCAGGTACTCGACCGGCTCGTCGAATGGATTACTGAGCTGGTGG
>JANQPS010000267.1 GCA_028285365.1 Thermoanaerobaculia bacterium
AGCGAGGTCGGTGGTGCGTTCGTCCCACCGCTCGTCCCTCGACCTTCAAGGTCCTGAGGGAGGACCAATGGCTTGAAACCGTTGGCCCCAGCTGAGTGGAGGGTGGGCCCAATGGGAGTGCGCTGGTCGTGCTCTGCTCTAGCCGGCGCTGTTCCGGAGGCGCAGATGGATCTCGAGACCACACGCCGCTCCGCTGAGCGGTTTGCGATCACCCGTGGGCATGGACGATACTTCGACGAAGCCAGACTCCGACTCAGGACTGAAGAGGAAGGAGAGGCGTCTCGCTTCGAAGTGTCGGTGTCGCCACCTTCTTCGAGCTCGACGCTCACGACCATGGACTTTCGTGACACAGCAGAGGTCGCCGAATTCAGGAGTGAAGCGGCGGCTTGGTTGGCCGAGAATGCGCCGAGCTTCGAGCTCGACGAGACTCCCGATGCACCGGGTGCGGACGTCGAGAAACAACTCGAAGTCGGACGCGCATGGATGGCGAAGAAGGCTGAGGCTGGCTGGGCGTGCCTTCATTGGCCGGAGACGTACGGTGGGAGAGGCCTCGAGCGCTTCCACTCGATTCTGTTTGCCGCCGAAGAGTCCAGGTATCGAGTCCCGGTAGGGTTCTTTCACATCGGTCAGAACTTCGCCGCGCCGACGTTGATGGAGCACGCTTCGGAGGAGGCCAAGGCTCGCCACCTTCCGAGGCTGCTGAGCGGCGAGGAGCTCTGGTGCCAACTGTTCTCGGAGCCGGGAGCGGGATCGGATCTGGCGGGGATCCGCACGCGTGCCGTGCGCGACGGTGACGTTTGGACTATCAACGGGCAGAAGATCTGGACGACCTACGCCCATCTCGCCGACTACGCGATCCTGGTGACCCGTCACGATCCGAGCCTGCCCAAGCACAAGGGTTTGACGTACTTCTACCTCGACATGAAGTCCGAAGGAGTCGAGGCGAGACCGATTCGACAGATCGCCGGAACCTCGAGCTTCAACGAGGTCTTTCTGACCAATGCTCGAATCCCGGATGGGCAGCGGCTCGGAGAAGTGGGTGCTGGCTGGCAGGTTGCGCTCACGACGCTGATGAACGAACGCGCGGGCGCAGGGTCGGCTCAGAACCCTCCCAGTGTGGTCCAGGCGCTGCGCCTGGCGACCGAGATCCAGCTCGAGCACGGCCCCGCGATCGCCGACGCCTCGGTCCGCGACAAGCTGGCGTCTTGGTACGTGAGATCAAGAGGGCTCGAGTTGATACATCAGCGCACCATGACTGCGCTCGCACAGGGTCGGACCCCGGGACCCGAGTCGTCGATTCGCAAGCTCGTGGCCGCCAGCCAACAGCAGGACATCGCAAACTTCGGGATCGATCTCCAGGAGCTCGGTGGCTCTTTGCGCGATCCCGGAGACCTCGGACTCGGCGGCCTCATGCAGCAGTGCCTGCTGGGGGCGCCGGGGGCACGTATTGCTGGAGGAACGGACGAGATCCTGCGCAACATCATTGCCGAGCGCGTGCTCGGTCTACCGGGAGACATCCGAGTGGATCGCGACCGGCCCTTCGACGAGGTTCCTGGAGCCTGACGAGCGCGTTTGAGGGAGCAGGGCGAGTCGACGAAAGTCGGCATATTTTGTGCTGCGACTTCTCTCAACTCCGAGGAGTCGGGATGGAGAGTGTCGAAAGAGAACAGGGCGAGTGCGTCCTGGAGACGGGGGCGGGTACCTTCAGGGTGCGCTATGAGCTGGAGCGAACCGGTCCGAGCTCTTTCAAAGGCACGCTCTGGCTGCTCGAGTACGGGAGTATCGGCACCCTTCGAGACGGCAGGCTCCGGTCGACCTCGTACGGGGACCTGCACGTCCTCTTGCGGAGCAAGAACACGTTCGGCGGATCGGCGCGCTTCGTAGCGGAGCAGGTCCCCTCGAGGGTCTAGGCATCCCGAGCGTTGCCCTGCTCGCCACCGGACTCGATCGAGGAGCGAGGCTGTCCTGGCTAGCTCAGCTGGACGAACGGGTCGTCGCTGCCCGAACGGATCGTCGTCTTGAGGCGGGCGCCGACGCCATTGGGCGCTTTGCCGATCATCATCGCAGTCTCCCGGGCCCTCTCCAGAACGTCATCGTCCGCCACCGATTCGGTAGCGACCCCTAGCTCGACGAGCTTGGGGCCAGGAAGCCGGTCTCCGACGAGTGCAAGTCGTGCGGCGGTGCTTTCCGGATGGCGCAGTCGGAGCCAAGCGAGGTTCATGGGTGCGTGCATTCCCATGTGGATCTCGCCGACCTGCAGGAACGCCTTCTCGCCGACAACCAGCAGATCGCAGGCGAGCGCCAGGGACGCTCCGCCGTTGATCGCATAGCGCTCCAGGGCACCGACGATCGGCTTGCGGCAGCCGAAGATGGCACGGTGCGTCGCCAGCCACAGGCTGCTGAAGTCCTCCACCCAGGATGGGGGTGATTCGGCCTGAAAGTACTTGAGGTCGAGCCCGGAGCAGAAGGCGCCCCCGGCACCGTGAAGCAGAACCGCCTGCACCGTGTCGTCGCCGGATGCTCGGTCGAACGCCTGGCGGAGCTGCTCGGCGAGCGGCCCCGTGAGAGCGTTACGTCGCTCCGGGCGGTTGAGGGTGATCGTGAGGACTCCATCGGACACGACGGAAAGGACTTCGGATTCGCTGCTCATGATGTCTCGGCCTCCCTGTCTCGCCACCCGAGTCGCCCTCGGGTGGAGGCGACGATCAGGATCGACGCCGCGATCACCAGCCACGTACGGAGATCGATCTCGAGGGCCTGAAAGACCGGCCCAGCCAGCGCCTTGCTCCACACGTTGGTGAAACCGTGGATGAGCAGTGCCGGCAGTGCCGAGCCTCCGGATCTGAAGAAGTACCAGGAGCAGACGACCGACAGAGCCAGGCACAGCACCAGGAAGAGGCCCTGATAGTAGGCCCAGTGCCCGAGGTTTTCGCTGGCCATGATGTTCGGGATCTCGCGCGGGAAGTGCCAGGCCCACCAGAGAAACCCCAGCAACAGGGTCGCGCGCAATGGCGCACTGTAGCGGTCCATGAGCAGCGGCAGTCCGCGCCCTCGCCAGCCCAGTTCTTCGCAGGTGCCACCCTCGTCGATGAAAGGGCCCAAGATTAGGGAGCCGATCACGATGGGAATCGATCCACCCAGCAGCTGAAGCGTATCGGCCAGAGCGTCCGCGCCGGCGTAGCGGCTCGTGAGCCAGAGATAGACCGCGATTCCCAATCCGTAGATTGCGGCAAGCTCGGCGTAGAGGAGTGCGCCCTTCTGACTGGAGACGCCAGGTCCCCAGGGCTTGAGTCGACCCAGGAGGGTGGTCAGTCCCGCTCGGCCATCGGCGAGCCACACCACGGCCAGGGCGGAGAAGGTCGGTGCTCCCGCAAACGCGAAGATCAGCAGTGCGCGCGGATCTTCGAAAGCGAAGCGGGTGATGCTGAGGATGTTGGCGTAGGCGGGCCTCGCCTGGAGGAACTCGAAGAGGGCCGGCAGCACTTCGCCATAGCCGATCAGCGCGCGCACGACCATCACGGCGGCCACGATGGCCACCGCGATGGCGTAGAAGCTGGCGAATCGATGGTTCCTGACCAGGTCTCTCACGGTCTGACCGCCCCAATGCGAGTGTCTCGTGCCCTCGTCGGTCCGGCGGTCGGTCCGGTAGAGGTCGTCTTCTTGTCGACGTTCTGTCGGCTTGTCATTCTTCCGGCTCGATCCTTGATCCGATGGCTCGCGTCGTCTCGACACGATTCGATTCTGTTTCGCCCAGCCTCAGGGTTCGAAGCCGATCTCGAGCTCGTCATGCTGTTCGAGGTTCGTTGAGCCTACTCTCGCTCGACGAGTGGCGTCATGTATCCCAACGGTAGCGAGCCGTGCACTGCGTGAGCTTGGCGCCTGAAGACTGGGACTGGGCGTCAGACCAGGACCAACTTCCTAGTGGCGGCCACGCGACCTATCATTCGCTCCGAAGGCCAGGCCGACTGGTCCCCGCCGCAAGACGCTGACGCTGGCTCGACGAGAGGAGCTCGAACTCGTGACCCTATTCCTGCAGGCCTCGCACGTTGGCCCTCGACGGCGACTGCTCGTGTTTCGACGAGCCGATGCCCGCCCTCGATCGGAGTCCTCGCGAGTCCGTGGGGCGACGCCTGGTGGAGCTCGAAAGCGGGACGCTGTCCGATGGAGACGAGATTCATGTGGCTGAATGAGGCTCGTCTCGTGCTTCGCGACCGGGTCGTCTCGGGCGCCCTCCGAGTCGAAGATGGTCGGATTGCCGAGGTCGTCGAAGGCGGAACTGGTGGTCCCGGTGGGGTGTCGGCCGGCGGCATGCTGGTCTTGCCCGGACTCGTGGACGTGCACGGCGACATGCTCGAGCGGGAGCTTCGCCCTCGACCTTCCGTCGAGATCGACCCGGTTCTCGCGCTTCACGAGGTCGACAAGCGGCTCGTCTCGGCAGGTGTGCTCACCGGATACGCGGCCATCTCGTTTGCTTGGATCGATGGCGATCACGTGCGCTCGACAGAAAACGCGAAGCGACTGATCGCAACGGTGGCCGAGCAGCATGAGCATCTCTTGGCGGATCATCGGGTGCACGTTCGGCTCGACATCACGAATCCCGATGCCGCAGCCGTCGTTGCCGACGAGCTCGAGCGCGATCGCGTCGGCCTGGTATCGATCATGGATCACACTCCAGGCCAGGGTCAGTATCGTGACATCGAAGCGTACGTCCAGACGATCCTCGAGTGGCGCCGGGACATAGGTCACAAAGACACTCGCGAAGAAGACGTCTGGGACCACGTGCGACGAGCCCAGGAGCGGCCTAAAGGTTGGGATGCGATCGACCGGGTGGCGGAGTTGGCGAAGGCGCACGGTGTGCCTTTGGCTTCGCATGACGACGACTCCGTCGAGAAGGTAGCCATGCTCGACGAGCTCGGTGTCACCATTAGCGAGTTTCCGGTGTCCGAAGAAGCTGCAGCCGAGGCCCGCCGTCGCCAGTTGCACACGGTCATGGGAGCACCGAACGCCCTGCGCGGAACGTCTCATTCCGGCAACCTCAGTGCAGCGGAAGCCGTGGCCGACGGACTGGTCGACGTGCTGGCGTCCGACTACTACCCGATCGCCATGCTGCAAGCAGCCTTTCGTCTGGTCGCGCGCGGAATCTGTGAGCTGCCTGATGCGGTGGCGCTCGTCACCGCAAACCCCGCGGAAGCGGCTGAGCTCGACGATCGAGGCCGCATTGCGGAGGGGCTGAGAGCGGACCTCGTACTGGTCGAGCCCGAGCCGATTCCTCGAGTGAGGTGCTCGCTCAGGCAGGGAGTTCCAGTCTACTGGGATCGGAGAATGTCCGAGCTCAACGAACTCGCGAGCCACTTCGCTGGAGTGTCGTCGGCTCCGCCAGCCTCAGCGAAGGAGCCGATCTGACGGAAGAGGCAGCGGGCTGCGGTGGACATCGAGGCCGTTCGCTCGCCTTCGCGACTCCCTCGACCTGCCAAAGCACGCTCCAGTCCGGATGGATCGCCAGGGGAGCTCGAGCTATTCGACGAGGGCTTGGCCACGAGCGTACGTGCGGCTGCTTGCCTACTGGTTGGCAGCCTGTTCGTCGACGAGCATGTCGCGGCGATGGAGGACGTACGCGCGGATGGCCTTGACCTTCTCCTGATCCAGGACGGGTGAGAAGTCCGGCATGCCGCGCTCGACTCGTGCTCCTTCGAGCACGATGTCGTCGTAGAAGTCGTAGATCCTCGGCGAGGACTGCCTCAGATCCGTGATGACCCCACCGCCGACGACGCCGTAGCCGTGGCAGACGAGGCAGTATCTGTTGTAGAGCGTGCGACCGCTGTCGATGTCTTCCTGCTTGGAGTCGTGTTCGACCTTCGTGACCTGCACGTCGCTGCGTTGCGGGTCGGCTTCGATGGTCTTGCCCGTGGCGCCGAGCGAATACACGACGATGCGGCCGTCGCTATCGACGGCTTTGCGGGCCGCACGCGAGCCCACGACGCCGAACGCTCCGCCCCAGCCGGACATCACCGCTACGTACTGCGTGCCGCCCACGTCGAAGGTGATCGGCGGCGCGATGATGCCGCTGCCGGTATAGCTCTCCCAGAGCTTGGTGCCGTCGTCGGCCTTGTAGGCGGTCAACATGCCGTAGGGGGTGCCCTGGAAGACGAGGTTCCCGGCAGTTGCGAGCGCGCCACCCGACCAGGGGACGTCGTACTGGGCGCGCCAGGCCTCCTCCTGCTTGACCGGATCCCAGGCCAGGAGATGGCCCGACATCAGCGCCGGCGGTGGGTCTTCGCTGATGACTTCGGCGCTCAGGCCGGTCTGGTCGACGAGCGCGGCCGGAACGTCGGCGGGC
>JANQPS010000293.1 GCA_028285365.1 Thermoanaerobaculia bacterium
CCGCTGACCGCATGGGAGTCGACTGCGCCTGGTCCGCCGAAGCCTGGGGAATGGACGCCATCGTTCCGCTGGCCTACCTCGCCGCCTGTACCGAGAGCATCGCCTTGGGCAGCGGAATCGCCCAGATCACCGCACGCGTGCCGTCGATGACGGCAATGACCGCGCAGAGCCTCGACACGGTCTCGAGGGGCAGGTTTCGTCTCGGCCTCGGCGTCAGTGGCCCTCAGGTGGTCGAAGGACTTCACGGCGCCGCTTTCGCCCAACCTCTGGGACGCCTCAAAGAGTGCGTCTCCGTAATTCGGCTCGGCCTGTCCGGCGAGCGCGTCGCATTCGAGGGTCGCCACTATCGCTTCCCGCGCCCCGGTGGAGAAGGCAAACCCATTCGTCTCTCCCAACCGCCGAGGCCCGACATCCCCCTCTACCTTGCGACACTCGGCCCCAAATCTCTGGAATACACCGGTGAGGTAGCGGACGGCTGGCTCGGAACATCGTTCGTTCCCGAGCATGCGGAGGTCTTCTTCGAGCCACTGCGCAGAGGGGCTGAACGGGCTGGCCGTTCGCTCGCCGACCTGGACATCCAGATCGGTGGCAGCTTCGAGATCGGCGACGACGTCGAGCGCCTCGTCGATCAGCGCCGACCCGCCATGGCCTTCACCCTCGGTGGGATGGGCTCGGCCAAGACCAACTTCTACAACGAAGCCTTCAAACGCGGGGGCTATGTCGAGCCAGCGGAGGAAGTCCAGCGGCTGTGGGTCGAGGGCAAGAAGGAAGAAGCCATCAGACGAGTTCCGGAAGAGATGGTCCTCAAGACCAACCTCATCGGTACCGAAGAGATGGTGAGAGAGCGACTCCGAGCGTACCGTGACGCAGGCGTCACGACTCTGCGACTCGCCCCTCCCGGTGAAACGTGGAAACAGCGAACCGACGGGCTCGAGCAGGCGCTCGACGTCATCCGGACCGAGTTGGGCTGAGGTCGCCCGGACAACCACGACGCCAACTCAACACCGACCAGGAGATCCCGTGCACCCCCGACACTTCATCATCAGCGGTCTCATTACATGGTTCTTCGCACTGAGCGCTTTCGCTACCGGAGCCGCCAACGACTGGCCCCAGTGGCGGGGCCCCAATCGTGATGGCGTCGCTCCGCCTCGATCCCTGCCGGAGACGCTGCCCCAGGAGCCGCAACGTGACTGGGCGGTCGAAGTCGGCGTGGGCCACGCCTCGCCCGTGGTCGTCGGCGAGACGATCTATCAGTTCGCTCGTTTGGGTAACGACGAAGTCCTCATGGCACTGTCACTCGACGACGGGCGTGAACTCTGGCGATGGTCCGAGCCCACCCCGTACTCGATGAATCCAGCAGCCATCCCTCATGGCAAAGGCCCCAAGTCGACACCCGTGGTCGTCGACGACACGATCTGCTCGCTGGGTATCGCCGGCCGTCTGGCTTGCCTCGATCGAACGTCCGGCGCCGTGCGATGGTCTCGAGACGGGCGAGGTAGCTTCGACGCCAGCGAGCCCGACTTCGGCGCGGCGATGTCTCCCGCGGTCTTCGATGGTCGTCTCATCGTCCACGTCGGCGGTAATCGCACGGGCGCTCTCGTCGCGCTCGATCCGAGAACAGGCGAAGAGTCCTGGCGTTGGGACGGACCACCAGCCTACGCGTCCCCCATCCTCGTCGAGCTCGACGGCGTTCAGCAGATCGTGACCCAGAGCCGCAGCCACATCATCGCGGTCGATTCGCAGCGCGGCCACGAGCTGTGGCGCCTGCCCTTCACCACCGCATATGACCAGAACAGCGTCACACCGCTGCAGTACGGTGACATGCTGATCCTCTCTGGTATCGGCACGTCGGTCTTCGCCGTGCGCCCAAGGCGAAACGACGCCGGGACCTGGCTGGCGGAGCGCGTCTGGGAGAACTCAGAGGTCCCCATGTACATGAGCTCACCCGTACTGAGCGGTGAGGTCCTGTTTGGCCTGACGGATCGCCGAAAGGGCCAGCTCTTCGCCATGAACCCGGCCAACGGTGAACTCCTCTGGCAGAGCGAAGGCCGTGAGGGTGACAATGCCTCACTCGTGCTCGCAGACTCTCGCCTCCTGGTCCTCACGACGGGCGGTGAGGTCCAGGTCGGTACGGCCGGCGCCGAGCGCTGGCGACCTGACGTCAACTGGGAAGTGGCCACGAGCCCAACCTGGGCTCACCCTGCCATCGCTGGTGGCAAGCTCCTGATCAAGGACAAGACCCATCTGATCGCCTACTCCCTGGACTGAGCTTCGGGGTCGGCTCTGCAAGAGCTCGCACCACGCGAGCGGCCGAACTCAGTCCCCTGACGAGCCAGCTTTCTCCGCCACGTCTCGAATGGTCTGCATCCAGACCGGATTGGCCGACAGGAAGTAGTCGAAGGCTTCGTCCCATTCGGGCTCGCCGTCTCGCCAACCCACCAGGGTCATCCGCAGGGTACTGCCACCATCGTCTCGTGGCAGGACGTCCATCGTGCTCCACGTTCCCGACTTGCGCACGTTGGGAAACTGCTCGGGTGCACTACCCGAGGTTCCCAACATCTCGCCGGGCACCCACGCCATGACCGTATTGGTCGAGCCCGGCCAGAAGCGATACGGGCCGCCGACCGCGAGCTCGAGCTCGGGCTGTTGCCCACCCAGCCTCGCAAGTCCCGCCTCGGTGGCGATCAGGTCCCAAACCGCCTGCGGACTCGTGTCGATGTCGACCTGAAACTCCTGTCGTTTGTGCTGGCCACCGACGACCGCGATTTCGACTCCGGCATTGGTCGTCCAGCGCTTCTCTTCCTCCCGCGAAGGCTCGTGCGCCTCCTTCTCGAGAAAGTGCTGTTTGAGCCGATTGAGGACGAGTCCCCAGGCATTGTCGAAGTAGTCCCAGCCCCGATCCCAGGCCTCACCTTCTTGCCAGCCGTGCATGTCGAGACGGACCAGGACCTGGCCCTCCTCCTGCTCGGTCAAGCGAACGACGACCTGAGTGGTCTCGTCCCGATTCCTCAGCTCCGGCACCGTCGGCGGGAAGGTCCACGTAAACGCTAGGGTATGCGGGTAGATGTAGCTGAGGATTCGCGCGCCCTCGCTGCCCCGCCGTCCCTGTTCATCAGCCGGGGTGTCGAGAAACCATTCGTAGGGCCCCCCAATCGCCAGTTCGACGTTGTGCTCCTCCGAGACGAACCGAAGACCCTCATGGCTACTCCATGCCTCGAAGACCGCTTCGATCGGCGCTTGAACGACTGTCGTTTTCGTGAGGATGCGCATGTCGGCCGGCTCGCTTGCGGTCAGTGTATTGGGAGCGGTCAGTAGGACACACATCGAAGTGAAAGCCAGAACACTGGCAATCGACTCCGAGAGATTCGAGGGCACTCTCGATCGCGCGAGTGACCTCCAGATCGATCGAGGGCACGCTGTCACTGGATTGGTCATCTTCGGATTCACGGCGGTCCTCCTTTGCGGGGTCTTCTTGCGAGAAACTTCTGTCGGACCTGTTGGAACTGAGGTGGTCGGATTCGAGTCAGTCGGCAAGCAGTCAGTTGGGTACAAGGCAGTTGGGTACAAGGCAGGTTGAGAGAGCCAGTTGGCGTGAGACGCTTGGCGCCCCTCACGTCGTGACGCGATCAGCGGATTGCATCTATTCGAGATCAGCCCGAGGGCACCGCGTGGCCATCGACCTCGTCGACGCTGTCGAGAACGCGGTCGACATAGTCTCGAAACTGATCGACCGCCTCGTCGAAAGGGCCGATCGATCGGCGTCCACGAGCTTGGAGTATGCCGCCCTCCATCACCGTCAGGGCGAGTCTTGCCAGGCGAGCGCGCGTCTCGCCATCAGCAACGTGAGCACCCTCGAAGCAATCCGCGATGAATCCGCACCAGGCGTCGAAGTTCGACTCGATCAGTTGGCGGACCTCGGGGCCAGCATCCGGAAGTTCGAGAGCCAGGTTGCCAATGGGACAACCCGCCGCGAACTCACTCTCGACGAGCATTCGACGGTAGCCATCCAGCACTGCGAACACGCGCTCGCGTGGATTCTCCGTGGTGGCGAACGCAGGCGCCATGACCTCGGCCTCCAGCTGCTTCAGATAGTTCTCGAGCACCGCAATGAGGAGGGCCTCTTTGCTCTTGAAGAAGTGGTAGATGCTGCCGCCGTTGACTCCGCACGCCTTCTGGATCTGCGCCAGGCTGGTGGCGTGATAGCCGCGCTCGTAAAACAGGGCTCGGGCAGTGTCGACAATGGTCTTGCGGGTGTCAGGCATGGACTTCCAAAGACTTAGTTGGTCAACCAACTAAATCACTGTGACTTCCTGCTGTCAAGCCTCCGAGTCCAAGATCTCTCCAATCGGCTGGGGCAGCCAACGGATTCAGAAGGACCAACTCGCCGGCTGTCCCGCTTTCCCCGGCGCAGACCGACCTCTCGTACACTCAGGCCACGTCACGACACACAGCGGCCGGCTGCCAGCGAGAGGCACCGACCGTCAAGCAGAGGGTCACGAAACATGACTGAGTCTCGAAGTCTGTTCGGCCGCGCTGGCTTCATCGCCGCAGCCGTCGGGTCTGCCATCGGCCTGGGCAACATCTGGAAGTTCCCGTACATCACCTACGCCAACGAAGGAGGCTCTTTCGTTCTGGTGTATCTCGCCGCTGTGGTCATGGTCGGCGCCCCTCTCCTTCTCGCCGAATTCCTACTCGGACGTCACACAGGCCGCAATCCGTTCGGCGCATTCGTCGCCATCACCAAAGATCGTCCAGGAGGGCGACTGTGGAGCGCCTTTGGCTTCCTCCCCGTGATCACCATCAGCCTCGTGGGCGGCTACTACTACCTGGTCGCCGGCTGGACTCTGTACTACTGCATCAGGTGTGTTGGATGGGCACTGAGTGGCTTCGATCTCACTCCCACCGAAGTCTCCGCAAGCTTCAACACCTTCCTCGCCAACGGCCCCCTTCAGATCGGCGTCCACCTGTCGTTTACCGTCATTACCGGGGCCATCGTGCTCCTCGGAGTCAAGAGCGGCATCGAGCGCGTGACCAAGATCGTCATGCCCCTTCTCGGCGGCCTGCTCCTTCTCCTCGCCATCGCTGCCATTCCGACACCGGGTTTCTCCGAGGCACTGCGCTTCCTCTTCCATATCGGTCCTCTCAGCGCGGACGCCCTGCTCGAGGCGGTGGGCCATTCGTTCTTCACGCTCGGCGTAGGGATGGGCATCCTCATCACCTACTCGAGCTACATGTCCAAGAAGCAGTCGATCGTTCGCTCGGGGCTGCTGGTCTGCGTTTTGGACACGTTGGTGGGACTCGTCGCGTGCATCGTCATGTTCTCGATCATCTTCGGAGTGCCCGAGGCAGAACGCGCGACGGCGTTCTCCAAGAGCGCAACCATCATGTTCACGACGCTGCCGCACATGCTCTTTGCGTTCCCGTTGGGTCAGCTCCTGGCGCCTCTCTTCTACTTCCTGGTGGCCTTCGCCGCCCTGACCTCGACCATCTCCGGGCTCGAGATGCTCGTGTCCGTTGCCAGCGACGAGCTCGGTTGGTCGCGGACCCGCGCCGTCCTCGTCATCAGTCTCGTGTTCGTAGCCATCGCCATCCCGACAGCGCTCTCGGTCGGCGCCCACGAAGGCCTGAGCAACTGGCAGCCTTTCGGCGAGCTCTCACGCGGCGTCTTCGACACCTTCGACTACACGGTCTCGAACTGGCTTCTGCCCATCACCGGGCTCGGTCTCTCACTCGTGCTCGGGTGGGTCGTCCTCCAGCCGAAGCTCAGGGAAGAATTCGAGATCGGCCACGGACAATTCAAGACCTTCCCGATCTGGCAGTTCCTGATCCGAGTCGTGAGCCCGATCGCCATCCTCTGGATCCTCTGGGAGGTGATCGGCGGTCGCTCGTTTGCTTGAGACCGTCAACCGCGACGTACCAACTCAACGTCTGAGCAACGGCACGCGTCCTCAGGCTCTCCAGCGAGCGAACGCTGAGAATACGCATCCTGGCGCATTCCACGAACGACGTCGTGTGCCCCAGAGCCACCGTGACGGACCCACCCGTGGCGTGCCGGAAGTTCTTTGTTGCGAGGTTGCATGAATCCACGTCGGCTTCCAGGCAACGGCGCCTCCGGTCTCGGGACGCCTGAGCGACGAGCAGCCAGAGCGCCTCTGACACCACGCCAGGACCACAGCGAGAGACACCGAGAACGAGCGACAGGGTGACCGCCTGAAGGCCGTCGCCACCTAGTCGGCGCTCCCCGCCGGCTGCTGCTCGCCCTACCGCCTCTAGCTACCGGATCAGCTCCCAATGGACAACACAATACCGACGAGACTCTGGATCGATACCGACACCGCTTCGGACGACGCGGTCGCATTGATGCTCGCGTTCGCGCACGCAAGGGAACGGATCGCGGGTGTGAGTACCGTTGCGGGGAATGCTCCCGTGGAGCAGGCCACCGTCAATGCCTCCTACATCGCGCGTCTCTGCGATTGCGATCTACCCATTCACAGAGGTGCGTCGGCACCGCTACGCCGTGACCTCGAGACCGCACAGCACATACACGGCCAAGACGGGATGGGAGACATCGGACTCGCGCTGGGCACACCCAACCTGTCCGCCGTCGGCGCAGTGGAGGCACTCATTGCCGCCGCACGGGCGGAGGCTGGCAAGCTGGAGCTCATAACGCTCGGCCCGTTGACGAATATCGCCTTGGCGATGCGCCTTGCCCCAGAGATCTGGTCCGGCATCGAACGCATCACGATCATGGGTGGGACCAGCGACTACTACGGAAACGTGACGCCTGTCTCCGAGTACAACCTCTGGGCAGACCCCGAGGCCGCAGACCTGGTCTTCCGAAGCACCGTACCCAAGCTGATGGTCGGCTGGGACATCTCGCGAAAGTTCGCGAGCGTCAGTGACAGAGAAGCCGAAGCTCTCTTGGCGATCGGCACCGACAAGGCGCGGGTGGCAGTCGAGTCTCAGGCCGTTCTACGCGAATTCTGCCGGACGATCTCGGGAGTTGATGGGTTCGATCTGCCTGACCCGATCGCCGTCGCCGCCGCATTGAGGGATGAGCTCATCACCAAGACCGTGCCCTACTCCGTCAGCGTGTGCTGCAACGAGGGACCGACGCGCGGCATGACCATTCTGAGCGACAGGCATTCGGGCGAGGCGCCCCCAACGACCCTGGTGGCGGTTGAAGCAGATCGAAGTCTGTTCCTGGAGATGCTGAGAGAGGCTCTGAGTTGACGCCCAGTTTCACACCGATGCCGAAGGTCGAGCTGCACTCGCATATCGATTGCAGTCTCAGCCACGAAACTGTCGCCCGGATCGGACTGGACCTGACACCTGAGGAGTATCTGAGGGACTTCGTGGCGCCGGAGCGCTGCCGCGACCTGGCGGAGTACCTGGCATGTATTGGGCCGGCACTGAACATCCTCCAGACGAGGAGCGCACTGCGGTTCGCCGTCGAGGGAATGGTTGCGGCCCAGGCCGCCGAAACGGTTCTCTATGCAGAGATGCGTTTTGCACCACATCTCCATGTTTCCGAGGGTCTGGACCTGCACACCATCGTCGAGACCGTCCTTGATGCGATGCAGAAGGCCAGCCGGAAGCACGGCGTCCACTGCGGATTGATCCTCTGCACCCTGCGCCACTTCTCAGAAGCCCAGGGACTCGAAGTCGCGGCTCTTGCGCGGCGCTACCAAAGCCAGGGTGTCGTTGCTCTGGACCTCGCCGGAGACGAGGCCAATTTCCCGATCGGCCCGCACGTCGCAGCATTTCGCGCCGCTGCCGAAGCAGGCGTCAACCGGATCGCACACGCGGGCGAGGCGAAAGGCGCAGAAAGCGTCACTGAGACTCTCGACAAGCTCGAGGTTCAGAGGATCGGTCATGGAGTGCGGTCGATCGAAGACCCGCGTGTCGTCGAGCGTCTCGTACGCGAAGGCGTTGCGCTCGAGGTCTGCCCCAGCTGCAACGTCCAGATCGGGATCTTTCCGAGTCTGCGGCAGCACAGCCTCGGGCCACTGAGAGACGCTGGCGTGAACCTGAGCATCAACACAGATGCGCGCGCGACCACCGATGTGTCTCTGAGCGAGGAGTACTCTCGCGTCAGTGCCGCCTTCTCCTGGAGCCCTGAGGACATGATGGATCTGACGATGTCCGCACTAGACGCGAGTTTTGCTCCCGACGCTGTGCGGGCTTCGCTGAAGGTCCGGATCGAAGAGTTCCGGCGAGGACTACAGCCCGGCTAGGAGCACATCCCGCTGCCAGACCCGGAGCGAGCGCAGCTACTCGACTTCAGCCTCTCCGGCGAGCAGGCCCAGGAGAACGGCATCCTGGCGCTCTCCTCGAATGACGTAGCGATCCCGAAGCACACCCTCACGGACGAACCCGTGGCGTTCCAGCAGCTTCAGTGACCCGACGTTGCGAGGGTCGACATCGGCTTCCAGCCGATGGAGCCCCAGATCTTCGAACGCATGTGCGACCAGCAGCCCGAGTGCCTCTGACATGAGGCCACGACCCCGCGCGTCACGCAGGAGAGCAAAACCTACCTCGGCACGCTCGTCGCTCCACTCGATCGAGGCCAGCGTGCACGTGCCGAGCAGCGCCGACGGCTGGTCCCGTGACACCAAAGCCCACTGGAACAGCCGGCGTGCTTCCGACTCGTCGTGGATCTCCTTCACCATCGCCCGAGCCTCGTCGAGGTCGCCGAGCAGAGGTACCGACATCCACTGAACGACTTCGATGTCCCCGAACAGTCGGAAGAGACCTTCGGTGTCTCGCTCCTCGATCGTCCGGAGGCAGACTCGCTCACCAACCAGAGTCGGTAGCTCCCGACCGGCCTCGGCTCGTTGCTCTTCGCTCACTCTTCTTTCCAGGCTTCTTTCCAGGCTCGTCTACTGGATTTCGTACCACTGCGCTCCAAGCACCCGAGTCACCGCGGTTCGGCGCCCGAGTCACTGCGCTTTCAGCGCCCGAGTCACTGCGCTTTCAGTGCCTGAAGCGGATCGACTCGCATGGCCCGCAGCGCTGGCACCGCGCCGGCAGCCGTAGCGACCACGAGCAGCGCTGTGGCAACCCCGAGATAGGTCCATGCGTCCAACGGACTCACACCATACAGAAAACCAGTGACCAGCATCGCGACTCCGACCGCCAGCGGGACACCAAGAGCCAGTCCAAGCATGGCCAGCCGCGTCCCCTCGCCGACCACCAGTCTCCACAGACTCGCAGGCGCTGCCCCGAGGCTGGAGCGCAGACCGATCTCGCGCGTGCGACTCTCCACGAAGTGGACGAGCACGCCGTAGAGTCCAATGGCACTGAGAAACAGGCCGACCAAGCCGAGCACACCGCTGGCTAGAGCACCCACTCGCTGCGGAAGAAACGCCGACGCCAGCTGCTCGTTCAACGGGCTGAGCTCACGAATCGGGAGTTCGGGTGCAGCTGCACTCAGCAAGGCGCGAACCTCACCCGACAGGGTCTCTGGCGGCCGCTCGCTCCGCAGCAGCAGAATTCCTCTACCCGGATCGCGCTGTTCGTACGAGAGATAGATCATGGGCTGCGGCGATTCGTCCAAGGTCCGAACGCGACTGTCGGCCACCACTCCGACGATCTCGAGCTCGTCCGTTCCCGCACGCAGGGCTCGTCCCAGTACCGAACCACCGTCGAAGAATCTGCGCACGAACTGTTCATTGACGACGATCTCTTGACGCTCTGCCCGCCCTGTCTCTACGGCCGTCGACATGTCAGTGACCCCGTCGCGTTGACGCTCTCGCGCCGAGAACGTCTCACCCTGCACCCTCTCGATGCCCATCGTCTCGAAGTAGTCTCGACTCACGACCGCGCTCTCGATGTGAAAACCCTCCTGGTCTTCCAGAGGCTGATGACCTGGGACTGCGACCGTGATCGGGTTCGGAAAGAAGCGAGCCCCCAGGGTCAATGGGAGACGAGTCGCCATCGCGACCGACTCGACACCGGCAAGCGACGCTGCACCGCGCCGCGTCTGCTCGATCAGCGCTCGCGCAGCGTCGTCTTCCATGCGAGCCAGCCGTGGATCGATGCCCACCGCCAAGACTCGCTCAGGATCGAAACCGGGGTCGATCGAGCCAGCAAGCTGCAGAGCTCTCGCAAACAGCATCGCGACGATGAGCACGACGACCGTCAGGACGACCTGGGTGACCACAGCCGCCCGCCACAGGCGTCGCCGTTCGCCGCCGATCTTGGAGCGAAGTCGACCAAAGCGATGGCGAGATGCCGCCAAACTTGGGCCGAGTCCACAGAGGATCGCAACCAGAAGTGACAACCCAGCGGTGACTGCGAAGGCGACGACATCGAGATCGACGGCCAGATCGACCCTCGAATCGACACTGGCAAAAGCTTCCGAAACGAATCGGGCACCCTCGCG
>JANQPS010000317.1 GCA_028285365.1 Thermoanaerobaculia bacterium
CGACGTCAAAGCCGCACTCAAGGAGGGTGACAAGGCGCGCCTGGCGACACTGCGAATGTTGCTCGGCGCCATCAAGAATCGGCGCATCGAGTTGGGTGAGGACGTGGATGAAGACGAGCTCATTACGCTCGTCAAACGCGCGGTCAAGCAGCGAAAAGAGTCTGCTGATCAGTACCGCCAGGGTGATCGCCTCGAACTGGCCGAGAAGGAAGAATCCGAGATTGCTCATCTCGAGGTCTACCTGCCGGCACAGGCGGACGAGGCCACGGTTCGCGACGTCGTCGCCAAGATCATCGCCGAGCAAGGCGCTGAGGGCCCCAAGGCGATGGGCGGAGTCATGAAGGCGGCCATTGCCCACTTCGGCGGCGCCGCCGACGGCAAGCTGATCAGCCAGGTCGCGCGCGAGCTCCTCAACTGAGCCTCTGCTGAGTCGACTTCAGATGCGGCGCGTCGTCATCGGCACCGCCGGGCACATCGACCACGGCAAGACGAGTCTGGTCGAAGCCCTCACCGGTATCGACTGTGATCGCTGGGACGAGGAGAAGCGTCGAGGCATCACCATCGACCTCGGGTTCGCTCACCTCGAGCAGGGCGATCTCCAGCTCGGCTTCATCGACGTCCCCGGACACGAGCGCTTCGTCCACAATGCGCTCGCCGGTCTCGGAGGCATCCGGCTGATGGTTCTCGTCGTCGCCGCGGACGAGGGAGTCAAGCCTCAGACGGTCGAGCACCTCGACATCTGTCGACTCCTGCGGATTCCTGCTGGCGTTGCGGTGCTCACAAAATCCGACCTGGTCGAGTCCGAGCTCCTCGAGCTGGCTCAGCTCGAGCTCGAAGAGGCTCTCGAAGGTACCCCGTTCGAAGGCGCGCCTATCCTGACGGCGTCGAGCAAGACCGGCGACGGCATCGACGAGCTCCGCTCCAGGCTGGTGCAGCTCGCCAGCGATGTCGAGCTCGACCAGCACAAGCAAAAGGAGGCGGTGCGGCTCCCAGTCGACCGGGCGTTTCACCTGCGCGGACTCGGAGTGCTCGCCACGGGAACCCTGGCCTCCGGAACCATCAAGCCGGGCGATCAACTCCAACTGCTTCCGGCAGGAAAACCCTGCAGAGTCAGAAGCATCCAGGTCCACGGCGACGATCGCGAGCAAGCTGTCGCCGGCGAGCGAACTTCGTTGCAGCTTGTGGGGCTCGATCTCGACGATGTGAAGCGCGGAGACCAGATCTCGACTCCGGGAACCTTCGAGCCGACGCGCCGAGTCCTGCTCGAGCTCGATCTCCTGCCGAATGCTCCAGCACCGCTCGAGGGAACCACACCCGTGCGGTTTCACCTTCTCGCGGCTGAAAGGCTCGGAGCTCTCCGGGTCCTCGACCGCGAACGCATCGAACCCGGTGACTCGGGACTCGTCGAGGTTCGGTTGGAGGCTCCGATCGCGGCGGTCCGGGGCGATCGCTACATCATCAGGCGCCCCTCTCCTGCTACGACTCTCGGCGGCGGAACGGTCCTCGACCCCAGGTGGCTCCGTCCCCGTGTCAGGCACCTGCCAGCGACACTCGAAGCTCTCAGCCAAACTGACGAGTCCGCCATCGTGTTCTGGGCCGCTCAGCGGGGTGCTCAAGGCACGTCACCCGAGGCACTCGTTACGAGGCCCGGTTGGCGGTCGACGACTCATCGATCCCGCCGCCTACCGAGACGTCTTCGATGCCGCGGGCCAGATCCTGAGGGCGTATTTCAAGAAGAACCGTCTCGCGCTCGGCATGCCCAAAGCAGAGCTCATGACCGAGCTCTTACCCAGGCGCGCCCGCGACCTCGCCGACGTCTACCTCGACTGGCTGGCCAAGCAGAAAACTCTCGTCGTCCAGGGTGATCTCGTCAACTTGCCTGGTCGCAAGGCCGACCTGCAGGGCGGCGAGTCCGAGCTCGGCCAGAAGATCACCGAAGCCTTCGAGGGGGAAGGACTCACCCCGCGCTCACCCAACGAGCTGTGTCGCGAGCTCGGCGCTCAGCAACAGACCTTCGACGGCATGCTCAAGTACCTGACCGCCCAAGGCAAGCTCGTGCGCTTGCCGTCGGGACTGTTCCTTTCGAGAAAGGCGCTCGACGACCTCGAAGGGCAGGTTCTCGGCTCTGACTGGGAAACGTTCGGAGTCCCCGAGTTCAAAGACCGCTTTGGCCTGTCGAGGAAGTGGGCGATTCCACTGCTGGAGTATCTCGACGTCAAGGGAGTGACGAAGCGGAAGGGGAACGAGCGAGTGGTGTTGCGGCGGTGACGCCGACCCGGATGACCGTCGAGCCTATGACCTGATCGTCACTCGCCTAGATCACCTTGGGTGAAGTCTCAGCGCAGGAAACCCATCCCGCAGACGCATGCCGATTGGTACAGTCCGCAGTCGACCACCCCTCTTCCAGACTCGATCAGATCTTGTCCTCGTCGCCATGAAGCCGTTGTGCTCCGTCTTGATAGCCGTGGTCGTTTCCTCAATGGCAGCGGCGGCACCCCGCTTCACCGAAGTCAACGGAATCAAGATCGAGTACGAGATCGCAGGGGCCGGCTCACGCACCGTCCTCTTGGAGTCGGGCGGTTATGGCGGCTTGGCCGACTGGGACAAGGTCTTCGAGTCCTTCACTCGACATGCGCGCATCATTCGATACGCGCGGGTCGGAAATCCGAACTCGGAGAACACCGGGATCCAGTACTCCGCTCGGCAATTCGCCCAGATGGCGGGGGATCTACTGGACGAGCTCGGGATTGATGGCCCCATCACCGTCGTCGGCGAGTCTTACGGTGGCACGGTTGCCAAGCACTTCGGCGCTCTGTTCCCGCATCGGCTCGAAGCCATGCTGTTGATCGACCCAAGTCACCACCTGGACGTGAAGATCATGCAGGACATCGACTTGGAGCTCGCCAACGAGCAGATCAGTCGCATCAAGGCTCAGGACTACGTCCACTTCAAAGACTGGCTGGGCCTCGATGATGCTTGGCGCAAGGAGCCGGCACCTGAAGCCGACCAGCTACCGGACGTACCCGTCACAGTCCTGGTCAGCGTCAAGAGATACGAAGAGCCTCAACACCTTCTCCATACAGACGCCGGGCGCATCGGGTGGGCCAAGGCTCATGCGGATTGGGTCCTGGGGTTCAACCAGGGCAAGCTCGTGCTGACCGATGACGCTTACCACTTCATGCAAGACAGCAATCCGGAATTTGTCATCGAGCAGTTCGAAGCGTTCATGGCGAGGCCGGTTGCGCAAGGGGGTCCAGACCGCAGAGCCGAGTGAACGCTGCCGCGGCAATCTAGCGTTAGCGCCCTTCTCCGAAGCGACAGGCTGCAGCAGCCACGTGCGCACAAACATTCCGACAGAATTCGGTTCGTGACAACAACAGAAAAGAGCTCGAGATGAAGACACACCGAGTCGCCACTCTCGTCGTTCTCGTCCTTTCCAATGCGGCCTTGGCTCAGGAGGTTGTCCCCGTGCACGAAGAGCCTCGGCACCAGCTGGTTCTGGAGCGAGGCTCCGTGCGAGTTCTCGACGTCCAGATACCCCCGGGCGACACGACCCTCTACCACACTCACAGTTCACCCATTCTCTACGTCGCCATCAACTCATCGCCGACCGATGCGCAAGTCCTCGGAGGGAGTTGGCGAGGTGTCGAGGCCAGTGACCCGCCCGCCTGGCAGCCCGGCGAAGTGAACCACGATCTGTCCTACGCTCGTCGGCCGCTGACTCATCGGGTCAGAAACGTCGGCGCGGACCTCTTTCGACTGATTGCCGTCACCAACGGCGCCTCCACTCCTCCAGAAGCGGACGCGAATGCATCGCAGCTGCCAGGAGTCTTCGAGTCGAGTAACCGCTGGTTTCATCAGTCACGACTTCGCATGGCTCCCGACAGCTCGAGCGATTGGCATTCTTCGGAGCATCCGATCGTCGTCGTCCAGACGAGCCAAGGAGAGGCCGAGCTCCGCCGTCGGGATACTGAGGCGGAGCTCCTGACGGAGCCGGGCTCTTTCGTCTTTGTCGATCAGGAGCGCAAGTACCAGCTGCGCAATCGGGGCTCCGATCCGGTGACCCTGGTGGTCGTCGAAGTGCGCCAGTCAAAGACTCGATGAGTCCGGTCGCTGATACACGCTGTTAGCCAACGACGGTCACGCGCTCGCCATCGGCGTCCATCCGGTCGAGGTCCCTCCTGCGCGCCGGCCCACCGGTGCGCTTCGAGTCAACGTAGTCGACCGGTCACTTTCGTCGGGATGACAGTGGGCTGTTTTTGGCTCGGCTCTTCTCATAGCCGCCCACCGGTCTTGGGATCGAGGTGAACCGACGAGCTCAGCTCTTTGCGTCGTACCAGGTCTGACCGACCCCGACGTCGACCTTGAGGGGTACCTCGAGCTCGGCGACGCCTTCCATCTCGGCCTGGAGCACACTCGACAGTTCGTCAGCTCGACTCTCCGGGACCTCGAGGACGAGCTCGTCGTGGACGGTCAAGAGCAACAGCGCCTCGGGGAAGTCCGAGCGCAAGCGGGCATCGACCGCGATCATGGCGAGCTTTTGCAGGTCGGCCGCCGTGCCCTGGATTCGTGCATTGATCGCCATGCGTCGTGCGTTCTCGCGCAGCATGCGGTTGCGGCTCTTGGTGTCGGGTAGGAACCGGCAGCGACCGTAGAGGGTTTCGACGTAGCCGGTCTCTTCGACGGACGCGAGGGTGTCGTCGGTATAGGTGCGCACGCCGGGGAACTCCTCGAAATACGCATCGATGAAGTTCTTCGCCTCTCCTCTGGCAATGCCGAGGCGCTGAGACAGCCCAAAGGCGCTCATGCCGTAGATGATCCCGAAGTTGATGGTTTTTGCGGCGCGTCGCTGTTCGTCGCTGACCAGCTGGGGAGCGACACCAAAAACCAGTGCCGCCGTCGACTGGTGGATGTCCTCGCCACCCTGGAACGCCTCGATGAGACGCTGTTCCTCGGCGATGTGAGCGAGGACGCGCAGCTCGATTTGAGAGTAGTCGGCGACGAGCAGGCGACGTCCCTCGGGGGCGACGAAAGCTCGGCGAATCTCCTGACCAACCTCCGAACGCACCGGGATGTTCTGCAGGTTGGGATTGACCGAAGACAAGCGTCCCGTTGCCGCCACCGCCTGCTGAAACGACGTGTGCAGTCGGCCGTTCTCGTCGACCAGCTCGGGCAACGCGTCGACGTAGGTGGAGCGGAGTTTGGTGTACTCGCGGTAGCTCAGGATGCGCTCCGGGAGGTCAAAGCCTTGAGCGACCAGTGACTCGAGGATTTCGGCGTTGGTCGAGTAGCTCTTGGTCTTGCGAGTCCGCTTCATCACCGGGTAGCCGAGCTTCTCGAACATGATGGTGCCGAGCTGCTGCGACGACTTGATGTTGAAGGTCTCTCCCGCGATCTCGTAGATCTCAGCTTCGAGGGCATCGAGCTTGGCGCCGAGCTCGACGCTCATCTCGGCCAGGAATTCGGTGTCGAGCGCGATACCCGCCTGTTCCATGCGCAGTAGGACCTCGACGAGCGGCTCTTCGATGGTCGAGTAGACGCCAGCAGGGTCGCCCGAAAGACGACTCGGGTCGCCGAGCTCTCGTCCCAGGGACTCAGCGAGGTCAGCGACAGTGATCACGCGCTCGGCGGCAAACCTGAGCAGAGACTCCGAGCCTCGCATCGGGGACTGTTTCTTCTCGTAACCAGCCTCCGACGGTGGCACGAGCCGCCGTGCGAGGCGGCCAAGGGCCACCTGGGTGAGATCGTAGCTGCGCACACTCGACGGCAGCAGGTAGGCCTGCAGCATGGTGTCGACCAGATGAGCTGCGACCTCTTCGCGACTCTCGCCAAAACCCGCGAGACGCAGGATCTCCTTGGTGTCGTGCCCGACGATCTCGATGTCGTCGCGCCGCGCCCACTTCCCGAGGCTCTCGAGGCACGCCTGGCGCAGCTCGCTGTGCCTGAAGTCGGCGTACAGGACCTCACGCTCGTCACCATCCGAAATCAGGACGCCGAGGCCTTCGTGCGTCTGGTCGTCAGGCCCGACGAGCGCCAGGACGACGCGCGATCCAAGGTCATCGGTCAGTCGCTGCCATTCACCGACGTCTTCACAGTCGCGAGCAGGCTCGATCTCCGGCCCGCCACCCGCAAGTCCTGCCTGCTCCAGCTCTTCGACGAGCGTGTGGAACTCCATCTCCCGATAGATGTCCGCCAAAGTGGGCCCGTCCGGATCTTCGCGGGCAAACGACTTCGACTCGAACGCGACGTCCAGATCGGTGTGGATGGTCACCAGCTCCTGCGAGAGCAGCGCCTGTTCGCGATTCTCGAGCAGGCCTTCTCGGTAGTTCTTGCGCTTGACCTCTTCGGCACGATCGAGCAGCTCCTCAAGCGACCCGTACTCCTGGATCAGCTTCTTGGCGCCCTTTTCACCGATACCTGGCACACCCGGCACGTTGTCGATGCTGTCCCCCATGAGCGCGAGGACGTCGATCACGCGATCCGGAGGCACACCGAAGTACTCCTCGACCCCTTTGGCGTCGAGGATCTCCGCGTCCTCTTCGCGCTTGGTTCGGTACATGGTGACCTGGTCACCCACGAGCTGCATGAAGTCTTTGTCGGCGGTGACCAGCACGACGTCGTGGCCCTCGCCTACGGCCTTTTTCGTGACCGTGCCGATGACGTCGTCGGCCTCATAACCCGGATACTCGAGGATCGGCATCTTCATCGCCTCGATGACCCGGCGAATGTGAGGCATCTGGCTGCGCAGGTCATCGGGCATTGGTGCCCGGTTGGCCTTGTAGTCGGCGAAACGCTCGGTGCGCACGGTGGGCTTCGAGGTGTCGAGCGCAACGGCGATGAGATCCGGCTCTTCCTCCCGAATCAGCTTGTGCAGCATACGCACGAAACCGTAGACCGCGTTCGTGGGCTCACCACGCGAATTGGAGAGTGGCGGAAGGGCGTAAAACGCCCTGAAGATGATCGAGTAGCCGTCGATCAGGAACAACCTGGACCGAGACTCCTGCGACTCACCAGTCGGTTTGGTGTCGTCTGACATGAGCCGGTCAAGGTATCACGGTGACTCCATCAGGCGACGACTCGAACCGTCTCGAGACCGAGGGTCTCCTCGCTAAGATGAGCACTGCCGATCAAGAGCAGGAGGCCAGTACACACCATGGATAGATCGTTCTCCGACAGGATCCCACAGCTCGGTATCACCCTCGAGCCGAGTCGCCGGTCCGGGATCCTGCGCCTGACCGGACTCGTCACCACCGTCCTCCTCGCGATCGTCGCAGTCGGCTGTCGACCGGCCGCAGTGCCACCTCCTTCGGCCGAATCGTTGGCGCTGCGCAACGAGGGACTGGCACTGCTCGAGAACGAGAAGCCCGCCGAGGCCGAGCCGCTCTACCAACAGCTCACCGAGCTCATGCCCGAAGAGCCCCTCGGGTTTGCCAACCTGGCGATTGCGCAGCTGCGTCAGCAGAAGAGTGAAGAGGCTGCGGTCAGCATCGCCAAGGCTCTCGAGCTCGCCCCGAACCGCCCGGACCTGCTCGCCATCAAAGCCGACCTGCTGGCCTGGCAGGGTCAGAACCCCGAGGCGCTCGAGCTCTATCGGCAGGCGGCCGAGGGCGGCGACGATCCGGAACTGATCTACGCGCTCTATCGCCACGCTGGCCTGATGGAGGACGACACGTCCAAGGCGGCAGCTGCCGGAGCCCTCGAGCGACTGGCGGAGCTCCGTCCAGAGAACCTCGTCGTCCTGCTTCGCCACGGGGTCACTGCCATCGAGAACGGCAACCGCGAGGACGCTACAGCAGCCTTCCTGCGCCTGCGCGAGCTGCTGTGGCAGGCACCACCCATCGCCGAGCGTGCCATGCAAATGCTCGAAGGCGCACTGGAGGGCCCGGATCTCGAAGCGGCTCGGGTTCCGGCATTGCGAGTGGAGAACGTCATCAAGTCGACCGCAATGTTCAAGAGCGGTCTCGTCGAGCTCTACAACGGCATTCAAGGGATTCCCGTCGACCACTTCGTCGGCGAATCGGTCGGTGACTTCGGCCCCTCCCAGGACGTCGGCTTCACGGCCGCGCTCCTCGACGAGCGGCCTCTAGCCGGCCAGTGTCTGGCTGCCGAAGACTTCGACGGAGACGGCACCGAGGAGATCGCACGAGTGCTCGAAGAGGGGGCCCTGGAGATCGCCAAGACGACGACCGATCCGCCTCTGGTCACTCGTTCGGGTGGGCCATGTAGCAGGCTGCTCGCTGTCGATCTGGACAACGATGCCCAGGTCGACCTGGTCGCGACGTCTGAGGGCGCCACCGCGGTGTGGAACCACGAGCCGGCGCCCGAGACCGCCAACGAAGATGCCGAAGCCAGCACGCCGTTCGTCGAGGCCGCTACGGACTTTGGCATCGGGGCAGGCGTGAGCGCGCTCGACGCCATCGACTGGGACATCGAGGGGGATCTCGACGTCATTGCTGCGCTCGGTGGTGGGCTCGAGGTCTACCGCAACGCACTCGAAGGTTCACTCGAAGCGCTCGGTCGGCAGTCGCTGCCGGAGCTCACCGAGACCAGGGTCCACGACCTGCACGCCGTCGACCTCGACCGTGACGGTGACCATGATCTCGTCGCAGCCAGCGATGGCGGCCTGCTCATGCTCGAGAACCTCAGGCAGGGTCAGTTTGTCGACCGCAGTGAGAAGTTGACCGAGGCCTTGGCCACGTCAGGCGTCACGCCGCGTGCACTCGAAGCCGTCGATCTCGACAATGACGGCTACCCCGAGATCGTTCTCGCAGGCGACGGACTCGCGATCCTCCGCCGTGACTCGGACGACACATCTTCGTCCGGGACGCTCGCCGACTACTCGGCACGCCCGGTCGAGGTCGAGATCGGCGGCGCGGCATCCGACGTCGCCTCCTTCGACGCTGACCATGACGGTCGCTCGGATCTCGCAATCGCAACAGAGTCAGGAGTGTCGATCCTCCAGCAATCTGTCGGCGACGACTCCCAGGTCAGCTGGCGCAGCGTCCAGGTTTCTGGCGACTCGAAGGGCGGGATTACAGCCATCGACACGCTCGACGCTGACGACGACGGTGACCTCGACATCGTCGCCGCGGGTCCGGGCGGTCTCGTGCTCTACACCAACGACAGCAGCCACGGCTACGGTGCGCTCCGCGTGACTCTGCGAGGCCTGCGGACCGGAAACGACAAGAACAACGCTCTTGGGCGCGGCAGCTCGGTCGAGGTCAAGATCGGCGAGGCCTACCAGTACCAGCAGGCGCGCCGCACCATCACGCGCTTCGGCCTCGGCCAGAACCGTCGCGCCGACGTCTTGCGCATCGTGTGGAACAACGGCGTGCCACAAAACCGCCTGAGGCCCGAAACCAATCAATCGGTGGTCGAAGAGCAGATCCTCAAAGGCTCGTGCCCGTTCCTCTATACCTGGAACGGTGAAGAAACGGTCTTCGTGACCGATCTGCTCTGGGGCGCACCGATCGGCATGCCGGTCGCCCCCGGCGCCTGGGCACCGTCCGATCCCCACGAACTGGTTCGCGTCGACGGCGCAGAGCCGCGGCAACTCGAGCCCGGCGTTCTGGCCTACGACATGCGGATCACCGAAGAGCTCTGGGAAACCGCCTACTTCGATCTGACGCGACTCTGGGTGGTCGACCATCCGGCCGATACCGAGGCAGCGAGCTCTCTGCGGGTCGTACCGACGGCTCCCACCGGACCGGTTCCCGACGAGGTCCTGCTCACCAGCGACGTTCGACCAGTGATCGCGGCCTGGGACGGGGGTGGCAACGACGTCACCGACGTCGTCGAGACTCGCGACGGCGTCTTCGCCGACGGCTACGGGATCGGCAACTACCAGGGCATCGCACCCGAACCGTGGAGCTTCACCTTCGATCTGGGCAGCGCGCCAGGCACCAGCGTGCGCCTCTTGCTCGATGGGTGGATCTTTCCGGCCGACGCGAGTCTCAATCTCGCCTCGGCTCAGCGCACCGACCTCGACTTCACCTTCACGCGCCTCGAAGCTCTCGTGGACGGCACGTGGAAGACCATGCTCGATCCGATGGGCTTTCCCGCCGGGAAGACCAAGACGCTCGTCGTCGAGACTCCCCCTCTTCCAGCTGGCGTCAGCCGACTGAGGATCGTGACGTCACGGTGGCTTCATTGGGATCGCATCGCCTGGAGTGCCACCAGACGCGACGCCGAGGCACAGATCGTCGCTCGACTCGAGCCCCAGTCCGCCGAGCTGGGCTACCGCGGCTTCTCGAAGCTCGTGCGCAGCGCTCCGAACGCACCTCATAGCTTCGACTACGCCCGCCTCGACACGGCGTCGCCGTGGCTCCCGGTCAGCGGGTCGTTCACCCGCTACGGCACGGTGACACCGCTGCTCAGCGCGATCGACGACCGTCAGGTGATCATCGGACCCGGTGACGAGCTGCAGTTGCTGTTCCCCACCACCGAGCTGCCCCCGGTCGCGCCCGGAATGAAGCGCACCTTGTTTCTGGAGAGCTTTGGCTGGGACAAAGATGCCGATCGCAACACCTACGCCGCCAACCTGAACACACCACTCCCCTACGCCGCGATGACCGAGTATCCGTATCCGTCCAGGGAGCTCAGCGAGGAAGAACGGCGCTATCGCAAGGAGTGGCTGACGCGGGAGGTTCCGGTCACGAGTGAGCTCCTGCGCGACTGATCCCTTCTCCAGATTCAGGGCAAGCCTTCGGCAGACCCCTTCGGCGGACCCCTTCGGAAGACCCTTCGGCGGACCTCAGGGCAAGCCTCAGGGCGTGCTCAGGGCACGTTCGCACGGTAGAGCCGAGCCGGGATGGACCGAAGCTGGTGTCCGTTTGGCGCGAGCCGCACCTCGTCGAGCCGCTCGCTGGTGAGGTCTGGAGCGGCCGGACTCGGGGGCGGCTTGCGTAGGGTGTAGATGAGCCAGGGAACACACCAACGGCATCGAGCGGTTCGGGTTGTCGTATCGACGCACAACCAGCCACGAAGCTCACTTTTCTGCGTGCTAGAGTCCCTCGAGCTTCACCAACTCAACCTGAACAATCCACGTTAGAAGAGGCACGGACGCATGTCAGATCGCGGTCGTTTTGGGCGGATGGGGTTCATTCTCGCCGCGGTCGGGTCGGCCATCGGCCTCGGGAACATCTGGAAGTTCCCGTACATCACCTACGCCAACGAGGGCGGCTCGTTCGTGCTCGTGTACCTGATCGCGATCGTGCTCATCGGTGCGCCCATCATGTTCGCCGAGCTCATCATCGGACGGCGAACCCAGCAGAGTCCTTACGGTGCCTTCGCCGAACTGGGCAAGCAGGCGCTCGGAGGCAAAGCCTGGTCTGCGGTTGGCGGTCTCGGTGTCTTCACCGGGTTTGTCCTGCTCTCGTACTACGCGGTGATCGCCGGCTGGACGGTCTACTACTTCGGTCGCTGTCTCACCTGGTCTCTGCAGGGCTACGACGTCCAGAACGCGCCCCTGGGAGAGATGTTCGGCGGCTTTTTGGCCAACGGAGCCCTTCAGATCACCTTCCTGGCCATCTTCCTGGGTGTGACCACGGGCGTCGTACTCCTGGGAGTCAAGTCCGGAATCGAGCGGGTGACCAAGACTCTGATGCCGATCCTCGGGGTGGTGCTGGTCCTCCTGGCAATCAATTCCATTCGTGCCCCCGGTTTCGGCGACGCGATGCGTTTCCTCTTCCACATTGGTCCGATCGACGCCGACGGATTCCTGGAGGCGGTCGGTCACTCCTTCTTCACGCTGTCACTGGGCATGGGGGCCATGATCACGTACGGCTCCTACGTCTCGAAGAAGCAGTCGATCCCCGGCTCGACCTTCCTCATCTGCCTGTTCGACACGCTGATTGCGCTGATCGCCTGCGTGATCATGTTCTCGATCATCTTCAGCATTCCGGAAGCCGAGCGCGCGACCACCTTCGGCCGCAGCTCGACCATGCTGTTCACGACCCTGCCCAGCATGTTCTACGCGCTCCCACTAGGCGGGCTGCTCTCGCCCGTCTTCTACCTGCTCGTGGCCTTCGCGGCCCTCACGTCGACCATCGGGCTGTTGGAAGTAGCAGTCTCGTACTTCATCGATGCTCGCGGCTGGACCCGCAAGAAGGCCACGCTCTTCTGCGGCGCGGCCATCTTCGCGCTCGGCGTGCCCTCCGCGCTTTCGCTCGGCGCCTCGAACGGACTCAGCTCGTTCAACCCGTTCGGTTCGCTGGCAACCGGCGTCCTCGACACCTTCGACTACACGGTGTCCAATTGGTTCTTGCCGGTCGGCGGACTGCTGACCGCAGTTTTTGTGGGCTGGATGCTCAAGCCCGAGCTGCTGCGCGATGAGTTGGAGGAAGGGCACGGCACCTTCAAGGCTTTCGGACTTTGGCTGTTCCTGCTGCGCTTCGTGGGTCCGGTTGCGATCCTGTGGATCCTGTGGGCAGTCATCGGCGGCCGTTCGTTCGCCTGATGCCCTCTGCCGCTTTCTATGCAGCCCGCTTTCAACCCAGCGCTGACGGTCGGTAGCTTGCCGATGACCACCCGTCGGCACCTCTGATGACGCCACATTGGCGTCATCCCGTCGGATAGCGGACACACCTGTCGTCAGGCCGCCACTCTGAAGCCCAGGCGCGGCGATCAGTCGACGCTGTCGACTCGATCTGTCGTCGATCAATCGATCGAGCGCACGAAGATCTTGGCTGCCGCCCTGAACCCGAGGGTGAAACTCTCGCCACTCTCGCCCACGGCCAGGGTGAGAGCGTCCGCCGCGTCGTTGCGCTCGACGATCTCGACCGCTTCACCCGGCATCAGCCCACCCTTCTCGATCAGTCTCAAGAAGCTGACGGACTGATCACCGACCCGAGCCACTCGCAAAGGTTTGCCGGCGGGAGAAGACAGCAGACTCTTGTTCTCTCCCCAGGTCACGTCACCTTCGGCGTTGGGAATCGGGTCGCCGTGAGGATCGACCGATGGGTGCCCGAGCATCTCGTCGATGCGCTCGATGAGGCGGTCCGAGACCGCGTGTTCGAGAGTTTCGGCTTCGGCGTGAACCTCACTCCAATCGAGGTCCAGCACCTCGACCAGGAACAGCTCGATGAGCCGATGTCGACGCAGCACGTGGATGGCGAGCTTGTGTCCAGCCGGCGTCAGACGCACCCCGCTGTAGGGCTCGTACTCGACGAGCCCTGACTCCGAAAGGGTCTTCATCATGGCGGTCACCGTCCCGGGGGCCACGTCGAGGGCGCTTGCGATCTGCCCCATCGAGACGAGACCGGAGCTACTGTCGCTCTCGGTGGATTCCTGGGAGTGCACGAGGACACACTTTAGATAGTCCTCGACGGTACTCGTAGTCGACCGATTCATCGTCGTCGCGCCAGTGGTGGACTCGTGCTGTCAGACAGCTGTCCGGCCCTCGGCGACCGCCTCCTGAACCTCACTCACCAGATGCATGACCTGCTCACGCGACACCTTCGCGCCCGGTCCCCGGGCTTCCACTTCGTCGAGCGTCGCACGGGCGAGTCGCAGCGGCAAGGCCGTAAAACGCACGTGCCCTCCAGGAACGCCCGGCCGCTCGAGCAATCTGACGTACTCGGCCGCGACTTCGAGGTCGCGCCGTGCCAAGGCAAACACCTCGCTTCGATCCACTGCGCTGGGCAGGAAGGTTCGTCCTTCGTAGTGATCGTCTGCCGAGTCCTTCAGGATGTTGACGAGCTGGAGCGCCTCCCCGAAAGTTGCGGCGCGCTCGTCGAGCTGCGGCCTGACGTCCACGAGCACGGGGGCCTCGAGCACGAAGAGGTCGGTCAACAGTTCCCCGACGATTCCGGCAACGACGTAACAGTAGTCCTTGAGGTCCTGAAGGGTCTCGAGCTCCAGATGCCCCTCGTCGTCGCTGCGCTTGACGATCTCAGCCATCCCTAGAGCCGTCCTTCGAGTGTGACGCTCGAGCACCGCCCACGAATCCGAACCCAAGGCCAACGACCGCTCGAGCACGAACGCGGTCTCCGTCAGGAGCTCGAGATAGCCGGCGTTGTCGGACGGCCGACTCTCGCACCACCGCGCGCCGAGCCTGGCGGCCTCTTCGACACAGCGGGCCGGGTGAGCCGCGTCGGCGTCCGCAAGCAGTTCACTGAACGTCTCTAGGGCGGCGACGCGCTCGGCAGGTGACCAAACGGCCGCGTCTTCGAAGGTGTCGGCGATGCGGAAGAGCAGGTACGCGAGACCCACTCGCTCACGAGTCGGCTCGTCGAGCAGAGGTATCGAGACCGCGAAGGTTCGACTGGTCTTGACCAGTAGATCCTGGAGATCAGGCATCGCCGCAACACCCTAACAGCTAGTCGCTCAGAGCTCGGCGCCTTCACGCCAGACCGGTGCACTCCCCACCCGATCCCTGAGCACCTTCTGGACGCCTTCGACGCGAGCGATCTCGTCATGAATCGACTGCTCGTCCGCCGGCTGACAGATGATGTGCACATTGGCCCCCGCATCCATCGTGCAATAGGCAGCCAACCCATCGGCGCGGAGTTGTCGCACACGCTCCAGCACGGCTAGCGTGCCGGGCTTCCAGTAGAAGATCGCCGGCTTCGACGAGAAGACGATCAGGTGCATGTCGATCGCCTCTTCTTCGACGACACGTCCGAGGCGCTCGAAGTCGCGCTGATCGAGGGCCGCGCGGACCTCATCGAGTCGTGCGGGAAGTAGCTCCAGGCGGCGTTCGTAGTACGGGCTCGACGCCGCTCTCCTGTGTCCCTCGAGCGACGAGACGTCTTTGGCTCGGGTCTCGACGACGGCCACCAGATCACACAGCGACCAGGCGTCTTCCGTCAACAGCTGACGAGATCCGTCGGGGTCGTCACTGGACGAGTCGGGCCACTCCACGTAGCCACCAAACGCCGAGCGCGATGCCGAACCGGAGCCACTTCGGCGAGACCATCTCGACAGCTCCTCGGGGCTGAGTGCCACACCCAGGGCGCGAGTCACCGCAAGCGTGAGCGCGGTGAATCCGGACGCCGACGAGGCGATCCCGGCGGCCGCAGGGAACGTGTTGCGCGTCGCGATCCGCAGGGTCCCTGGTCGTTCGAAATGGGTCCGCAGCCGGTCGATATGCGCACCGATCCGCCGACTGAAAGATTCGGGCGCCACGTCGAGCACACCACGCTCGTCCGCCAGGAGGATCTGGTCCCTGCCTGACTCGCCGTCGTAGTGGGTTGCACTGCAGATCGATCGACAGTCAGAAAGGGTCATCGAGATGGAGGAGTTCCGCGGCGCCGCGCGCTCGGGATCGCTCGATCCCCAGTACTTGATGAATGCGATGTTCGACGCGGCTTCGGCCGTAGCGGAAGAAATCGACGTGCTCATCTCTCACCCGTTCGCATTCGCGGATCACGGTCCATTGGCTGATTCAGTGGTTTCGACGACAAGTCCGGGGGCGGCAAGCTCGGCCTCGAGGCGCTCCCAGCTTCCCAGCTCGCGAGTCGGCGAACCGGCGTCGCCACTGGCGCGGGGATCATAGACCAGAACGAGCCCCCCTCCTGGCCCGGAGAGGGCCCCGGCGCCGGAGATCTTGAGAGCACCACCGGCGGCTTCCACGGCCCTCGCG
>JANQPS010000319.1 GCA_028285365.1 Thermoanaerobaculia bacterium
CAGCCACGCCTTGGCCGAGGATCCATTGTCCGGATCAGAGCGTCCCGTCGGCTTCAGCGGCTCCCGCTGCAACGCTTCCAGGCTCCCGCAGAAAGCGAAGTGTCTGCCGCACGACCCAGTCGGAACTCACCAGCCGGATGTAGTGATCGGTCTCTGCCACGATCCTGCCTTCGACCTTCGGCGCGACCCGACGCAACCGACAGACGGCACGCCGCGCCGAGTATGTCCTGTCGTTCTCGCCAATCAAGAACAGGGTCGGCACCGCCAGCTCTCTCCAATTCGCATCGGTCAGCCGGGTAGGGGGTATGAACTTCCTTCGCTTGAAGCACCGTCGCGCCAGCAAGTCCTCCTCGACCATCTCGTCGATCCGCAAGCGGGTCCGTTCTCCCTTGACGGCGTCGGGTCCGTACCAACGGAAGTAGTTTCTGGCAACGAACTGAATGGGCAGGAAGTGGTACAAGACAGCCCTCGCCAGCAGCATCGGACCTGGCGAAAGCACCGTGGCCGCCGGCGCCAGGAGGACCAGCCTGTCGACGCAGTTGGGATGGGCCAGCGCATAGAGGGCGGCCTGCCAACCGCCGTAGGAATATCCAGCCAGGTTTACTCGGCTCAGACCCATCTCATCGAAGACGTCGCCGAGCCAATCGACAAAGTCCTTGGGGCGTGACATCTCTCTGGCGTAGACACTCCTACCGTTGTCGTAGACGTGATCGATCGCATAGGTTCTGAAATCCTGCGAGAGTCCCTCGATGACAGGCAGCCACGACAGCGATGTCTCCGTATCGCCGGGCAAGAGCACCAGCGGAGCGCCGTCAACTGGACCCTGCACACGGATGAAGGTCTGGCCGGAGGCCGTACCTACGACCCGTGTTTCGGACTCGACTGGCCATTGTTCGGCGAGGCGATCGTAGAAGTGCAGGTACTCTTGTTTCGCCTCACGAGATCGAAACGGATGATGGGTCGCGATTGCCAAGGTTTCTCACTTCCTCTGTCTCGGTACGGTCGACTTCTGCCATCGAGTGCGACTGGACCACGCTGCTCATCAGACCACCGCTCGTACCGGGCCCCCTGCGCGGCGGCAAGAGGCCGTTCGCCTCAGCTCATCCTCGCCTCGCGCCACTTGGCCCGCGAGACGAAACCGTGGGTCTCCAGCACCCTTGTGATGCGCTCGCCGATCCAGTCCGCTTGCTCAGCTGCGGCGTCGAGATGAAAGACATGTACCGCGAGATCGGTCGAGTGCAGCTCATGACGGTACACCCGCACCCGGACCTCCGTTTCGCGGCAGAACGGAGCGACGGCCTCAATCGCGGCCTCGCGCTCACCGGAACTCGTGGTGGCGCAGATGATCTCCACATATGACATTGGCAAGAGCTCAACCGGACTACAGCATGGTCCATGCCAGAACCGCGCCGAGCTTCTCGAGGCCCCCGCCGACAACGCTGGCGAGATGCTCATTGTGGTATCTCTTAGAGGCCATGGCAGTCGACGAGAACCTGTTCTTCCGAGAGGCGACGCTGAGGCTTTGCAGGCACCTCAGAATAGAGAAGGGGCTCCAGTCCTGCCTTGCCTACCTCGCGCAGCACATGCCAGCAGACCTGCTCTACCTTCAGAAGTTCGAAGCGAGCTTCGGCGCGATGCGTCTCATTGCGTCGGCCACGGCAAACGAAGCAAAGGCACTCGATCAGCTCGTCGCGCTCTCGCCAAGCGCACTTGCCGCATTCGACCGCTTGAGAGTCGCTCATGAAGCGGGTGAGCTGCCGTCGATCCTGGTCGTCAACGATGCCGAGGCGGAACCGCTGACAGCCAGCATGCTGAGCTCGCTGGGACTGCCGCCCTGCTCGGCACTCGCCCTGCCCCTCGTCGTGCAGGGACACGTGATCGGCGGCCTGGTGCTGCTCGCCAAGGGACCTGGCCGATTTGACGACGAGGCGGTTCGTCGTTTCTCATCGATTCGCGAACCGTTCTATGTGGCACTGTCGAACAACCTCGAGCATGCCGAGGTGCTCGAGCTCAAGAAGCAGCTCGCCGAGGACAACTTGGAGCTTCAGCGCGATCTACAAGAGGTGGTCGGTTCCGAGATCGTCGGAGCGAACTTCGGGCTGGCCCCTACGATGGATCTTGTGCGGAAGGTCGCTCCTCGCGACAGTCCTGTCCTGCTCCTCGGAGAGACGGGTACTGGCAAGGACGTCATTGCCCATGCGATCCACGCGGCTTCACCGCGTCGTGCCGCTCCCTTCGTGAAGGTCAACTGCGGAGCCATCCCTCCAACGCTGATCGACAGCGAGCTCTTCGGCCACGAGAAGGGGGCCTTCACCGGAGCGCACGCGCGCAAACGCGGTCGTTTCGAGCGAGCTCACCGCGGGACCTTGTTTCTGGACGAGATCGGAGAGCTGCCCCGCGACGCACAGGTTCGCTTGCTTCGGGTACTGCAGGACCACACCATCGAGAGAGTGGGTGGAACTGAGCCGGTGAAGGTCGACGTACGCATTCTCGCCGCGACCCACCGGAACCTGGCCGAGATGATCGAAGCCGACCAATTCCGTCAGGACCTGTGGTACCGACTGGCGGTCTTCCCCATCGAAATCCCACCCCTGCGGCGACGCACGATGGACATTCCAGCGCTGGCTTCCCATCTACTGTCTCGGAAGGCACGTGCGCTCCGAATACCTGCCGTACCTGAGCTCGCTCCAGGAGCGATTGACGCGCTGCTCGACTATGGCTGGCCCGGTAACGTGCGCGAGCTCGAAAACGTCATTGAACGTGCACTCATACTGGATTCCAGGGGCCCCCTTCGATTCGACACCTTGATGAGAAGCCAGCCGCGCTCCCCGCCCCGCGAACCACGAGTCCTCGACATGGAAAGTGACCTGAGCACACTGGACGCAGCCATCACAGATCACATCCGCAAGGTCCTAGAGCACACCGAAGGTCGAGTCGAGGGCGCTGGCGGTGCGGCCGACGTGCTTAGAGTCCATCCGAGCACGCTTCGCAGCAAGATGCGCAAGCTGGGCATCGCACACGCTCGTTCAAGTCGGACCGACGGCACCTAGCCGGATGTCTCGAGGCGCTGGCGCTCGGCAGCTCTGCATATTCACCTAGGTTTCGCCTGGACGCCGACCAAGAGCCCGTCCAGGTGCTGTTTGGCCGTTGATCTACATCATGGGCGGCAAGATGTGATCTTGAGGCGCTCACGCCCGTAAGCGGCGAGAGCTCACGCTGACGGCTTCGGTTCGAGGGAAACGAGGCGTCGGTTGAATCAGGAACAGGCCTGGGTCACCGGCGCCTTTCCTGTCTAGATCCGAAGGACCCACGCGTTTCAGCAGCACCACATTCAGATGCAAGCGACTGCCGCGCCTCAGCGGGGCTTGACCTCACATCTTGCTCGCGCAGAGAAACGCCGTCGAGACGCATGCGCTTCAAGCACTCCTGAAAGCGAGGGTGCTGCCACACCTCCGAATCACGGCGAAAGTAATTCCGGCTCGCAGTAGAGAAGATGGCCCCGGCTTCGATCGCCTGCTCGAGTACAGACAACCCCTTCTCGAGCTGCCTCGAATCGATCAGCGCCCAAGAAAGGAAAGGGAGAGCACTCGATTCGGATGAGAAGAAACGAATCGTCGCGTTCTTCTGAAACCCGCTCGAGTGCCCCGGGAAGCTACTCCAGCCTCCCTGCCTCGGCGAGCGTCCAGGCCCGACAACCGAAGGCGTAGTCAAGACTCGCCGCCATCGCAAGCACCTAATCGATGTGCTTCACGAGGTACGCAAGGCACGACTGAAGGCGCTTCTTCGATTCGGAGAGGGCGCTAGAGCAGCAGGGTCAGCTCACGAAACACCCGATCCCTATCCTCAGCATCTGCGGCATATCACAGTTGCGCGAGCGACTTCGAGATTTCACAGTCGGAGATCCGAAATGCCGCAGATTAGCGGGTAAAGCCGGTCTGCTGGACCTGGCATGAAGCCTGCGACAGCGAGATACCATGCACTGCCTCGAAGTCAATTGCATGACCGCCTCCGCAGCCGAAAGCAATGCGGTCATTGCCGCGGTCTCGACGTTCTGCGCTGCGTCCGAGGTCGAGGTGCGCATCTACCGACACGAGCTTCATCCGACGGACCCCGCCGTGCACCTGACCCACGACGAAGCGGCCCAGGGTGAGGCCGAACGGCTGGGCGAACTCATCGCCGTCCAGATGGAGACCTGCGGCCTCGTCTCCTGCACGCGGTGGCGCGAGGTGGCCACGACCGAGGAGGACCAGGGGGTACAGCGATGAACATCTTGAGCAAGATGTTCAAGATGACCGCGGCGCAGATGCCGCGCGTGCGCGGCTTCGGAAGCAGCTTCTATTTCGGACACCCGTTTTTGGACGCCTGGTTCGCGTGGTTCCCGCTCAACCAGGTTCAGTACGACGGCGCCGCAGTGGGCGAGATCTACAACGTGGCGTCACGCATCGACGAGCGGAAGGGCCTGAGTTGGATCGAGGAGTGGTCCAAGGAGGCCGACCGGGTCTCAGAGCATGCCGAGACGCTCCTGGAAAGCGAGCATCGCTTCAGCGCTGCCAACGCATTCTTGAGGGCCTACACCTACTACCGCACCGCCCACCTCGCGACGGATCCTCGCAACTACGCCGCGCAGCTCGAAGCAACCTACGAAGGGCTCACCCGCTCCTACGCCCGATTCGCCGAGCTCTCGGACGTCCGCATGGAGTCCGTCGAGGTGCCCTTGCGGTCGGAAGGCCCTGCGGCCGCGGCAAAGCTGCGAGGCTGGTTCTTCCACACGACGAACGCCGCCGAAGCTGCGACGAAGCCGACCCTCCTTTGGCTCAATGGCGCCGAGAGCATCGCGGAAGACGCCTATTGGTGGTGCGCGGCGGAAGGCATCCGCCGAGGCTTCGACGTCTTGGCGGTGGACCTGCCGGGGGACTCGGCGACACGGATCGAGAATTCAAACATCCTGCTCGACGGGGCCGGCGACCGCGGGGTGCTCTCCGCAGTCGACTACGCCCTGGCTCGGCCGGATGTCGATTCCGATGCCTTCTTCGTCTACGGCATCAGCATGGGTGGCTACCGGGCCGGACGGCTCGCGCAGATCGACGATCGAGCCACCGGGATCATCGCCAATGCGCCGATGCTGAACGCCTCGGGCGTGCTCGCCGCAGTCAAGGACATCCACAAGATGCCGCGTGAAGCGCATGGATGGGCCTACCGGATGTTCTGGCAGTACGGCATCGACACCAGACAGCCATTGAAGCTGGCGCTCGAAGAGCTCGTGGACGGTGTCTGGGGACGCTTCGTCGTGGATCCATCTTCGATTTCCGTTCCGTTTCTCACCATGGCCGGCGAGAACGAGCTCGGACACGAAGGCATCGACCAGGCCAAGGCGTTCCACGAGCGAAGTGGCAGCCCCGCAAAACAGCTCCGCATCACGACGGCCGCCGAAGGCGCCGGGGCGCATTGCCAGTTGGACAACTTTCCCCTCGCTCGGCAGATCGTCTTCGATTGGATCGAAGACCGGATGCGTGAGCGCGACCGAAGCCAAGGAGCCTCACCATGACGCAGCTCATCCGACGACTCACGCATCTGCAAACGGGAACGGCCGAGCTTCACGTCCAGCACGTGGAGGGAAGTCCGTGGAATGCGCTCCTGTGGATCTTCTTCGGACGTGAGCGAGTCGAGGTGCCGATCAGCGTGTTCGCCGTCCAGCACCGCGACGCCCTCGTTCTCGTCGACGCGGGTATGGCGCCGAAGGTCGCGTGGGACCCGGAGCTCTGGGCTCATCCGATCACGCGCGCGATCATGAACAGGCTCTTCCGCTTCCACATCGAGCCCAAGGACGCCCTTGGCATCCAGCTGCGCCGCGCTGGGATCGCGCCGCCAGAGGTCGACAAGGCCGTCCTCACGCATCTTCACTTCGATCACGCCGGCGGCATCGCGGACATCCCCCAAGCCGAGCTCGTCGTTTCCAAGGACGCGTGGGACCACATGCTCACACCTCATGCGGAGCGAGAGGGGGTCTTGCGTCGAGACCTCGAGATCCCGGGCGCGAAGTGGCGGCAGATTCAGTGGGAGCCGATCGACGACCCCGCGCTGCGGCCGTTCACTCACGGACACGACCTCATGGGAGATGGCTCGATCGTGCTGCTGCCCACACCGGGTCACCTCGAAGGATCGCTGTCGGTGTTCGTACGGACAGATCCGCCCATCCTGTTCGTGGGCGACCTCTGCTACCGGACCGATCTACTCATGAAGGAGCAGTTCCCCGGCACCGGAGATCACGAGGCGCTCGCGGAGAACTGGGCCAAGGTGCGCGCGCTGAAAGAGGCGCTCCCCAACCTGCTCATCGTGCCGAGCCACGACCGGACCGCGGTGGCCCAGCTGCTGGCGCACCCCCTCGCACGACCAGGAGACCAATATGGCGTTCAAGCAGCTCTTGCCGCTCCCTAATCTCAACTTTCAGATGAATCGTTGCCTGACTCACGGCGAAAAGGCTTGCCGCGAGGAAGAGCTGTTGGAGATCGCGCCGCAGCTTCAGCAATTCGATCCGAAGGGCTGGTTCGACCAGTGGAACATGCTGGCGCGCCGAGCCGAAGGCGAAGGGCGTCTGATGCATGCGGCCTACTACCACCGGATGTCCGAGTTCTTCCTGCCGGAAGGCGTGCCCGAGAAGGCGAAGGCGTACGACAACTTCTCCCGTTGCTTCTACGCAGCGACGGAGGAGGAGAACCTCGAGGTGTTCCAGGTCCCCTACGAGGGCTCCTCTTTGCCAGCAATTCGGCTCGCGGCGGACGACCCCAAAGGCGTCGTCGTCCTGCACGGCGGATTCGATTCGTTCATCGAAGAGCTCTACCTGTACCTCCGCGCCTTTCCGGCTGCCGGATACACCGTGATCATGTTCGAGGGCCCAGGGCAAGGTCGCCCCTTGCACTCAGGCCTGAAGATGACGCACGCGTGGGAGAAGCCCGTCGGCGCGGTGCTCGACTTCTTCCAGCTCGAAGACGTCACCCTGATCGGCGTCAGCCTCGGTGGCTATCTCGCGCTCCGTGCGGCAGCCTACGAACCCCGGGTTCGGCGCGTCGTGGCCTGGAACGTCGTCTGGGATGCCTTGCGGGGCTACAACCGCGACAAACCCGAGGCCTTCTTCGCTGCGATCCAGAGTGGCGCAAGGGACGCAATCAACGCCATGGCGGCGGCTGCCCGAGAGCAGGACGACGCGGTGGAGTGGATGATCACCCACGGCATGTACGTCACCGGCACCGAGACCCCATTCGACCACCTCCTCGAGTTCACGAAATACCAGACGAAGGATTTGTCGCCGTTGGTTGAGCAGGACGTGCTGCTGTTGGCAGGCGAAAACGACCACTTCGTGCCCGTCGAGTTTCTCGAGCTTCAGAAAGCCGCTCTGACGTCAGCACGATCCGTTCGAACGCGGCTCTTCACCGCTGAGGAGGGCGGCGACCAGCATTGCCAGGTCGGACGACTCGACCTGGCGACCGGCGAGATCCTCGACTGGCTGAACAGTCTTCAGGAGTGACGGAGGTGCGACGGCTTCGCGCGTTCTCCAAGGCGCTCCGCGGTGGGCTGTCCGAGCGGACCCGAGACAAGGTCAGGTTCGAGCAGGACGACTTCGACTTCTTCTTTCAGTGGTTCGCTGGCCTGCAGACGCACGGCGGTGTCGAGAGCGGAGAGATCTTCTACGCCGCCTCCGAGATCACCGACGGGGACGCCGAGAGCTGGGCCGACGCGTGGACGTCGCTCAGCCGTCGCGTCGAAGCGCGTGCCCGAGACTGCCTGGATCGCGGCCACCGTGTCAGCGCCCGACAGGCCTTCTTTCGCGCCTACAACTACCGTCGCGCGCCGTTGGTCTTCATGCGGCCGGGCGATCCGCGCTACCGCCCGACCTATCAAGCGGCCCAGCAGCTCTTTCGGACTGCGGCGAGTCTGTGCGAGCCCGCACTCGAACCGTTCTCGGTGCCGTT
>JANQPS010000325.1 GCA_028285365.1 Thermoanaerobaculia bacterium
ACTGGCTCGCAGTCGTTGCGTTCGAGCCGGAACAGAACCGGGCCGCGCTAGGTGCGATCGTGGAGCTGGATGTCGGAGGGCGCACGCTCAGGCGTCCGCTGGCGCCGTTCGGTGGTTATCAGTCGAGTGGGCCGACCGTGGCGCACTTTGGCCTGGGGAGCAACGAACGGGTGGCAGAGCTTCGGGTCACCTGGCTCGACGGTGAGGTCGAGCGTTTCGACGTCGACGGCCTGAATCGAGAGCTTCGACTGGAGCGCGGAACTGGAGGTGCACGCTGAGACCCAGGGATCTAGGGTCGCGGGCGTTCCGCGCGGCCCGCCAGATGGTTGCGCTCGCGTGGGTCGTAGTGGTCGCAACTGGCACCAGCGACGCCCAGACGGTCGAGCTCCCGTCCCTCACCGAGGCCGAGCCCGCGGTCAGAGACAGGCTCTCTCGCACTCGGGAGTCGGCGGTCGGCGGTCGCGATGCGAACGCGTGGGGGCGTTTCGGCATGGTGCTCGAGGCTCACGGCTTTCTGGAGCAGGCTCAAGAGGTGTATGCCCGAGCTCGCGAGCTCGACGAGGGCGAGTTTCGTTGGACCTATTACCTGGCCGGGACCCTCGACTCCAGCGAGCCCGAGCGCGCCGTCGATCTCTACGAGCAGGCACTCGGAATCGACGCGACCTACGGACCGGCCCATCTTCGTCTGGCACGGACCCTCGAGAAGCTCGGTCGCTACGACGAGGCTGCCACACACTACGCCGAGACCAGCCGTCTCGATCCGGCCAACCCCTTCGGCTACCTCGGCCTCGGGCAGCTGGCCTTGCGCCGCGGTGATCTCGAGCAAGCCCGAGAACATCTGTCTCGCTCGCTCGGCCTCGAGGACCAGAATCGTGGTGTACACAACGCGCTGGCCCGTTTGGAGCATCGTCTGGGCAATCGAGCGGCGGCACGTCGCCATGCGGACATTGCCAGAGAGCTCCCGCGAACGACCTATCTCCCCGACCAGCTGAGAGCGGAGATTGGTCACGAGGCTGTCGATCGACAGAGTTTCCTGCTCAGGAGTCGCACCTTCAAGGAAGTCGGCAAGCTCCGCGAGGCGCGCTACGAGCTGTCCAGGCTTCTCGAGATCGACTCCGACTACGCCGCCGGGCACGTCGCAATGTCGGAGCTCCTGGCCCAGACAGGTGACTACGAAGGCTCGGCGCTGTCGGCGCAACGCGCACTCGACATCGACTCCGAACTGCACCAGGCGCGTTCGCGTCTCGCGATGGCTCTCTTCGAGCTGGGGAGGCTCGACGAAGCGGCACAACAGGCACGTCTCAGCCTCGAGCGAACGCCTGGCGACGCGCGTCTGCACGTTCTGCTGGCGATGGTGTACGCCGAACGCGGCGCGGATCAGCAGGCCGTGGCCGCGCTCGAGCGGGCTGTCTCGGCGCGTCCGACAGACAGCGCCACCGGCCAGGTCCTCGCCCGTCTCCTCAGCAATCTCGCGGCTGCCTACTACGACACAGGTCAGCTCGCCGCGGCCGTCGAGGCCCAGCGGCAAGCACTGTCCGTTGCCCGCGACACCCGGCTCGAGCCGCAGCTGATCCAGCGTCTCGAGATGCAGCTGCGTCGGCTCGAGGGCTAGCCGGGGCGCCGGATGAATCCTGGGCAGCGCCGCTGAGGTCGCGCGCGGCGGTGCCATATCATGGCGCCTCATGGCCGGCGATCCAAAGCGCGAGCGCAGCTCGTCCGAGCTCTCGGAGTCGACCGATGATGTGCACACTCATCATCACGACGGGCATCATCATCACGGTCACCATCACCACGGGCATCGTCATCACGGGCACGCCCTAGGTAACGCCAAGCGGCTGATCGCGGCATTTTTTCTGATCGCCTTCTATACGGTGGCGGAAGCCCTGGGAGGGCTCTACACCGGCAGCCTGGCGCTGCTGGCAGACGCTGGGCACATGCTCTCCGACGTCGCGGCCTTGGGGATCGCGGTAGCGGCGGTGCTCCTGGCGCGGCGACCTGCCAGCAGCCGGAGGACGTTCGGCTTCTATCGAGCCGAGGTCCTCGGGGCGTTGATCAACTCGGTGGTGCTGATCGGAATCTCGATCTTCATCTTCGTCGAGGCCGTCGAGCGGTTTCGTGAACCGCCGGAAGTCCTCGGCGGGTCCATGCTGTTGATTGCCGTGGGCGGCCTCCTCGTCAATCTGACCGGCCTGCTGATCCTCGGCGACGGCCATCAGCACTCGCTCAACGTGCGCGGAGCGTGGCTGCACATGCTGGCTGACACCCTGGGCAGTGTCGGGGCGATCGTCTCGGCCGTCCTGATCTGGCAGTTCGACTGGCGCTGGGCCGATCCCGCGGCTTCGATGGGGATCGGTTGTCTGGTCATGGTCTCAGCCTTGGCACTGCTGCGCGAGACCGTACGCGTCTTGATGGAAGCGACCCCGGTTCAGTTGGACCTCAGAGCCGTTGAGGAGTCGATGCTGGAAGTCGAGGGCGTCGTCTCGATCCACGATCTCCACGCATGGACCATCGGCTCTTCTCGCGATGCGCTCACTGCGCACGTCGTCGTTGCGAGCGAACACGATCACATCCTCGCGCGACTTCAGGAGGTGCTACGCCAGGGATTCGGATTGGAGCACGTCACGCTGCAACTGGAGCGAGAGCGTTGTGACCTGTGCTGCTGCGATGACACGGAATGTGTCTTCGAGGCCGCAGGCAGAGACACCCAGCACGGTCTGACCGATACCGTCTGACGGGCACGGTCTGACAGGATGGTCCGACAGGCACGGTCTGACGTGGGGTCTGACGGGTGCGGTCCTGACGGGGCTGGGTCCGCGAGAGGCGGACCGCCCAACGGGCCCTAGGTCAAGACGACGGCTAGCCCCAGGCACCCGAGCAGAGCGCCGAGTATCAACAGACCGAAACTTCCTCGGCTGCGCTCGTCTGCTGGCCCTATCGGGCGAGCACTTCCGACGAGCTTGACCTGAACGGCTTGCGGCGCCGCCGTCGGCGCCATGCCGCTGCGCGCTACGGGTTCGACGCGCAACTCGTGGCGTCCTTCGTCGAGGGACACCTCGAGCGTGGTTGCGGGGCCCTCTGAGTCGTCCAGTTCGCAGTTCTCGGCCTGGTTACGGGGGCCGGCCGCCTGGAGGACGCCGAGCAGTTGCTTGCCGTCGTAGACCTCCAGCGGCTCGTGCGAGCACCCGGTGATCTCGAGCACGCCAGAGCCGACGAAGCCGTAGTCTCGCGTGTCCACCGCATCTTCGGAATCCCAGAGGAGCGGCAACCAACGTCCGTCTGCTGGCAGGAAGGCGGCCTGTTCTCGAGCGTTGCTCAGATCGTGGGCCGCAGGAGGCGGGCTCTCGTCGATGTTCAGGACGACAGTGAGCTGGACCGCGAGAGAGAGGGTGAAAGCCGCAGTGCAGGTCAGCACAACCTAGACGTTCCTTGCCTGTGGAAAACATGATTCAAACGACTGGATAGAAGCCGGAAAAGGATCGAACAGGGCTTCACAGCCGCCTCGGACCAATTTTTCGAAGTCCAGGAACTCTAGTCTCAGAAGACAAGTCGGGTCAAGGCGCAAACCGCTGTTTTTCCTGACGTTTGCCAGAGCGGCGCAGATCTCGCCAACGCCTGAGGAAACTGTGGAAATCCTGTGAAGGACTAGGCTGGCACAGCTGTGGGTCAGGCTGGCGTGCTCGCGCTGTCGGTCGGCCTGCCTCCCTGAGTGATCCGCCAGACGCCGACTGTGAGAAGCGGTACCGCGAGCAGGGCGATGAAGCCCCAGGCCAGCATCGAGTAGCCGCGAGCGACCAGATCGATGATGCCGAACTGAGCCAGTCCGACGGCCGCGCCGAGGACGACGAGCGAGATCATGACCCGTTGTCCGGGCGAAATCTTCCCTGAGGCCGGCTGCCAAGCGCGCGGCAGGGCCTCGACGGT
>JANQPS010000330.1 GCA_028285365.1 Thermoanaerobaculia bacterium
CTGCGCGGCATATCCCAGGTCGACGGAGCGCACCATGACGCCTCGACCGTCCGGCTGGTCGCAGCCGACGGCGCCGCCGAGAGCGCTGAGAATGACCACAGCCCCGAGGAGACGGAGCGCGCTCGAGATCTCGATTGCGGTCGGATGTGATGGCTGCTGCACGTCGGGCAAAGGGACGTCGCGTCGCGAGATGGCGTGAGATAGGGCCGCTGCTCGGCGTTGTCGAGCAGCCTAGCAGCGGCTCTCCTTCAACCGGCGCCGACGGGCTTCGACCTGGATCGCGCGAGACCTGTGGTAAGACATCGCTCGGGCTCGAGCTTCTCGGAGCGGGCACCCGATCTCTTGACTTCATCTACAGGAGCTGCGCGAATGTCAGAACTCAAAGATGTAGCACCCGCCTTCGTCGAGATGGCGCACCAGATCGTCTGGTGTGCGGCCGCTACCGTAGATTCGAGTGGACGACCCCGTTCCCGCGTTCTGCACCCTATCTGGGAGTGGGACGGTGAGACTCTCGTGGGCTGGGTAGGCACCGGCCCGACGCCGACGAAGCGCGCCCACCTCGAAGCGAGCCCCTACGTTTCCGCCAACTACTGGGCGCCGTCGCAGGACACCTGCGTTGCAGAGTGCCGGGCGTCGTGGTGCTTCGACGTCGAGACCCGCACGCGCATCTGGAATCTCTTCAAGGAGACGCCGCAACCCGTGGGTTACGACCCGGCGATGATCCCCGCCTGGGATGAGCCGACTTCCGACAGTTTTGCTGCTCTGCGACTGGATCCGTGGCGACTCCGGGTCTTTCCCGGAAGCGTGTTGTTCGGTCAGGGCGGAGAGGTTCTGGTCTGGCAGGAGTCCTGAGACGAGAGGCCTGCGCTTGACCGCCGGGACGCTTCGCGTCAAGACCGGCCCGTCGTCGACCTCAGGCCGGCTGATTTGGTGCGCTTTCGCTGGGCAGCCTGAACTGTGTGATCAGTCGCCACACCCAGACGCCGGTGAAGCCTAGAAAGGCGACCATGGCCCACATGAACCCGATGCCCAGCCCGGAGCCGCTGAGGTTGGCGTTGATGATCAGCTGGAGCAGGACGATCAGGAACATCGCGGTGCCGGCCACGATCCCGCCAAGCCAGTCGTCGAGCACTGCGACCGTCGGCTGACGACGTTCGGGAGCCAGCCAATAGTCCCGATGAGGGATGTTGACCATCGAGCTCGGCATGACGGCGAGAAGGCGGGCGATGCCGAAGAACAGCAGGTACAAAGCCAGCGAAACGCCGATCCAGGTGAGCGCAAATGAGGTCTTGGATGACCAGCCGTCGGGCTCTCCTCCGGTGCCGAAGTGAGTCGCTACTGGATCCGGCAGCCGTGAGAAGTAGAAGGCGACCTGCGCCCACGACGAGAACAGAAGCAGAGTTGCAACGCGCCAGCTGAAGCTCATGGGAAGTCTCCTGCAACCGGGCTCGGAGGATCTCGGAAGATGACGAGTCGGTGTCTGCCTCTACGGGTGACTCGAAGACCTATTCCCGGTCGATCCTCCGACTTCCTGTCTTCGGTTCGTGCTGCGTCCGAGATGCTGTCGGTAAGCGTTAGAGCTTGTCTCTCAGCGCACGGATGCGCTCGGCATTGGCGCCGAGGTCGCTCTGCCCGACTCTCGACGTGGAACGAACGTCGACGACCGATCCCGCTCCATCAGGCCTGACGCGCACGACGATGTCGTCGACGAACCGGAAGACACCCGTCGTATCGGTGGCTTCGAGACGCCCGGAGGCATCGTCTCTGGCGATCACCTCCCAGCCCAGGTCGCTCGCGGCGGCAGCGACGCTCTCGAGCGTTTGTTCTGGCGGTGAGCTCACCCGGATCGGTTCGAGATCCGGATAACCAACGCGTTGTTGCGCCGGCACTTCCGGACCGCCGTGCGGGTATGTGAGGTCGCGGCCGGGGTTGTGCTCGTCGGACGCGAGGACGACGAACTCGGGCGGATCGTCCGGGTTCGTCGTGATGTCGTGGATGGCCGGGACCGATGGTGGGCGCAGCGCGATCAGCACGATCATCATCAGCACGGATACAGCCAGGGCGATGGTGGCTTGCGTACGACCGCTCTTGCCACCGCGCGTGCGGATCATTGCGATGATCGCGACGATGAGGGTCAAGAGTGCGAAAGGAATGTGGACGGCGAAGATCAGGAATCCCCTGATCGGTGGGACCACACCCAGGAAGGCAAGCGCCGGCCCGCCGACCCACAACAACAGCGCCAGAATGGCGAGGACGAGAGCGATTCGAGCTGAAAGAGCCATGGGCGCAAGGTATCACGCAGGGCCACGCAGAACGGCGGGACCGTCCATCTGATCCCTCTTCGCGGCCGAAGACCAGAACACGGGGCGGGTGGTTGTCTGAGACCCGCCGTGCAACGCTCGTCGGAGGCCAACCGTAGAATGACTGGTATGCAACGCGATCCGTTCCCACCACACTCGGCGCACCGAGACGAGGTGCATTACGACCAGTCCTCTCGCGTGGGTCTCCTCGTGCTTCTGGCGACCTGCGTTTTGATCCTCCTGGCGTCTGTGGTGGCCGTTTCTGCGGGCGCGACACCGCTGGTCGATCGCGAAGCACTGACCGGAGGCGCTGAGGGTTTCGAGCTGTTGCTCGAGAAGCCGCTGTCGCTAGCCGTCCTCTCGATAGAAGACCTGCAGTCGTTGTGGGAGGTCTGGGAACCGGAAGACCGAGCGCGAGCCGTGGCGGCTTCCCCCGAGGACCGCAGGCACATGGTCTTCGACCGCTACGGTCTGATTCCCCGACCCGACGATCCTGCGTTGCCGCTCGGCTACACGAGTGACGGCAACGGGCGACTCGCCCCCAACTGCCTCAGCTGCCACGGAGGGCGCATCGCCGGCCAGGTGATCATCGGTATCGGGAACACCTACCAGGACGTGCAGGGTCTCCTGGATGATCTGGCCGCTCTGCGAGCACTGCGTGCTGGTCGGGATCCGGAAACCGGCCGCGGAGGGGCGACGTTCGGTTTTCCCATGAACTTCTTCAAGGGGCTCACGAACGCAACCCAGTACAGCATTCTTCTCGGGTCGATGCGCGACGAAGATCTCGAGCTGCGCTTTCCCCCCAAGCAGACTCAGGAGTACGTGCACAACGACATCGACGCGCCGGCCTGGTGGCAGTTCAAGAAGAAGGAGCGCATCTACTGGGACGCCATGGCGCCCAAGAGCACCCGGACCCTGATGCAGTTCACGATGGCTCCCGGGTTGAGCGGCGAGACCATTCGCTCGTGGGAGCCGGAGTTCGAGAAGATCAAGACGGCGATCGAGGAACTCGAGGCGCCGCCGTATCCCTTCGAGATCGACGAAGAGCTCGCAGAGCGCGGGCGGGTTGCGTTCGAGGCGACCTGCTCTGAGTGCCACGGGACGTACGGGGAGACTCCGACGTATCCCAATCGGGTGGTGCCGTT
>JANQPS010000339.1 GCA_028285365.1 Thermoanaerobaculia bacterium
CGTCGCGACGACCTGTGAACCGTGCCCCATGTGCATGTCCGCACTGCACTGGGCGCGAGTCGACGTCGTCTACTACGGAGCCACCATCGACGACGCGGCGACGACGGGGTTCAACGAACTTCACCTGCCTGCATCAGAGGTGCTGCGGATCGGAAAGAGTGAGGTCCGGCTGGTGCGAAGCACTCTTGCCGACGAGTGCCGCGAGCTGTTTCAGGAGTGGCTCGACGGGCCGGCGGCTCGAACCTATTGAGGACTCCCTCCCGTCCTTCCTGGCGACCCGGGAAGCCGCGGCTTTATTCGCCCAAAGTCGAGCACACCGACAAACTCCTACTACAGGCCGTTCGTGCCGGATGACTTTGGCCTGCCTGACGGACTCGAGGTCTGCGGTGTCGATCGTCGGTGTCGTGGTCTTGCGCCGAAGGTAGGCGGGGCACTGTCGATCAGCGGGGCTCGCGCCCACGTGGCGCCCACGAGAAGAGGCCGGGCCAAGGCCCGGCCTTTGTCAGGTCGAATTGCGGACGGAGCCGGCGGCGCGTCAGGGAGTGCAGACCGGCAGTGCCGTCACGTCGGTGGTCGCCGGTGCGGCGTTGCCCAGCGGATTGGTGTAGGTGGCGACCTCTCCGGTCAAGCTGTCGCGCACGGTGACGGTGTACTCGACGTCGGTCGACGCAGCCAGGAACACCCAGTAGTTGTTGTTCACGCCGCAGCCGTCGAGCACCTTGACCATCAACTCCCAGTTCTCGGAGCTGAAGAAGGAGAAGATCCCGGTGTCTTCGCTGAACGCTGGCGCGAGCTGGGCCTTGCCCGAGTCGGTGCTGGTGGCCCACTCGGCGGTGACGACAAAACGGTCGCCGAGGCACGCCTGTGAGGAGCTGTTCCAGCAGCCACCGGGAGGCACGGTGAGGCCGATGACGTCACCGTGAATGTCCCCGGAGTGGTTGCCGAGAGCGTCGTTGGGACCGAAGTTCCAGACCGCGACGAGACCGTCGACCGGTGCCTCGAGCGCCATGCGCATCGTGCTGCGAATCTCCTCCGGGCTCCGGACACGGTCCCAGAGGCGGACCTCGTCGATGACTCCGGTGAAGGCCTTCGGCCAGTCGACGTCACCGCCGATACGCAGCGCGTTGGCGTTGGCGAGGAGTGCGCCTGATTCGTTGGTCTGCGAGACCAGGGCACCGTCGAAGTAGTGACGACGGACAGCTCCGTCGGACGTCACGGCGACGTGTACCCAGCGGCCGGTGGGGCGCTGGATCTCGGTGTCGTGGTTGATGCCACCGATCCAGGAGCGCAGCGCACCGTTGCAGTAGCCCAGCCAGTAGCCCGCTTCGTAGCCTTTGCCGATGATGGTTTGACAGCCGACCGATCCGGCGTCGAAGGCGACCCAGGCTTCGAGGGTGATGGCTTCGGTGGGATTGAGGTCGGCGTGATCCGGAATCTCGGAGTAGCCGGGCGATTCGACGCTGTAGCTGGCCCAGGCGTCGAACGGCTGAGCGTTGGCTTCGATGGCTGCGACGAGCCAGATTGCAGACAGGAGCATGAGGCTGCGCGTGAAGCTGGCCGCCAGTGGACGAGGCGTGCTCCAGTTGAGTTGACTATGTTTCATGGTGGTTCCTGAAGTGTGTGGAGTTGGTGTGCGTCGGTCCGAGACCGAGATCGCGAGAGCGTCTCTGACCGTGCGCGTTGCGCGCACCGAGGTCGAGACTGATTCGTCGCGACGACCGCGTCTTGCGGTCTCACCAAGGACTACGGCAGAACCCTGCCCGAGCGGCCACTCGAAGAGCGAATGTCCGGCTTCTCATCCACTTGCCGTGTATCCAGTCGAAGGCACACCCAGTTGGACGCCTACGGAGGCTGGACCACTGGGATGTAGGAAGCCGGCCGAGCTCTCGACGGGCTCGCCGGCGCAGCCTCCTACTCGCTCCTGCTCATCCTCCAGTCGCGGCCTTCAGGCGTACGTCAGAAGTACGTCAGAAGTAGTCGGGCAAGGAGGGCGCAGGACCGCAGAACACCGCTTCGAGACTGTCGACGACCGATGGTCTCGCGTCGAGACGTCCGAGCTCGGCCAGCGTGCGCGCACGGATGTGTCCGCTGTAGAGCGAGGCGAGATCGCAGATGTCGAGCTTGGCTGAGCGCGCACTTGCGGCACTGGACCGTGGTCCACGGACGCGTTCGACCGTGCCGCGACCGCGACCGATCACCAGCCTCCAGCGTCCACTGTTGGCTCTGAGCAAGCCGTCCCGAACCTCGAACTCGAGACTCAGATCGGGCCCTCTGGGATATCCCCGCTCTTCGAGTGCGGCTTCGAGGTGGACGATGCGCAGCATCCAGAGCTCAGACAGCTCTTGCCGGGCTCCCTGCTCGAGTAGCGAGTGCAGCAGAGCGTCGTCCGCGCCTCCGTACCAGCACGCGCGGTCCGCTACGGTGGCGTAGTCCGACATGAGTGCCAGCAGTCGTTGGCCAGCCTCCGGCGTTGCGAACTGAACGTCGTGCATCTGGAGCTCGTAGGGAAGGCCGTTGCTCGGATGATGAAGGTAGTAGACGTAGCCTTCGAGCTGAGGGCCCTTGGGGGTCGGTCGCTCGACGACGTAGCCGAACGGAGTCCCACCCCTGGGGTTTCGCACTCGCGCCCAGATGTAGCCGCCGCGGTCGAGCCAGCCGTTGTGTGAAAGGGCCCGACGACGGTAGAAGCGCTCGACCGCTCGTTCGTCTTTTGGCTCCATCTCTCGAATCTCTACGGCGCTCGTCTTGACTCGGCCGAGGCGGGCGAGCGGCAGACTCATGCGGTAGCGTGCACCCGCTCGTCCGTAGCCGAGCGAGCCGTACAGCTGGTAGGTCGATGGATAGAGGGTCGAAACTGCGACTCTCCGCCGCCTCATCTCCTTGAGGGTCGTGCCCATCAGCTGCTTGGCAACGCCGCGCCCCCGCTCGGTGGGCGAGATGGCCACGCCAGCCACCCCGTCCATGCTGACCGCTCGGCCTCCGAAGAACTGAGCCATCGGGATTCTGACGAGACCACCTACGACCCGGCCGCCTCGTCGAGCCACGCGGACTCCGCCCCACTCGTGCTGTGCGCGTAGCCATTCCAGTGACGCCTCAGCCGAGTAGTTGAAGGCCTGGCTCTCGAAGCGAGCGAGTCTTTCCAGATCCTGGGAAGTGGCGTCCGGGTTCGTGATCACGATGTCGCTGGTCATACCGTCACTCCTGTAGCCGGGCCAGGTTCCTTCCGGTTGGAGGTCAACCTCACTCGAGTGCATGATGGCACGGGACCGAGCCACGTGTCGCAGAGGATGAGGGTGGCCTTGGCTCTTCCTATACTGCGCGTTGGACCGACCGTCTGCCGTGCGCGGCCCGCGGTGACGATGGCGCAAGAATGGCTTCGCGAGCACCGCAACTTCCGGGCGCCACTACTTCCGAGCCACGGCAACTTCGAGCACGACAACTCCCGAGCACCACAACTCTCGAGCACCACAACTCTCGAGCACAGGCGCACCATGAATTTTCCTCGACTGATCGCTCTCGACCTCGACGGGACCCTGCTGCCTGCCGACAAGCGTTTGACGCCACGAGCGCGCCGCGTCCTCGGTCGGCTGAAGGACGACGGTTGCCGTATCGTTCTCGCGACCGGGAAGTTTCTCCATCTCGCGCGGCGCTACGCCGAGGAGCTGGACCTGCAGACACCAGTGATCTCGCTCAACGGCGCCCGCATCGACGGTCCGGGACGAGGCGGTGCCCACTTCCAGTTCGGGTCGACCATGGCCCGGCACCACCTCGCGGAGCTCTTCGAGCTCGTCGGGTCCGACTTTCTCCACCTCT
>JANQPS010000344.1 GCA_028285365.1 Thermoanaerobaculia bacterium
CTCCACGGCTTCGATCCCGACACCATCCGAGATCACATCGCGAAGTTCGGGCTGGCAATCCGCGATCATGTGGGGCCAGAGGAGTTCAAACAGCGCTACGGGATCGAGGAGAAGATGGGGCTCGACGTGATCGAGGTCGAACGATTCGTCCTGGCCGAGGTCGAGTAGAGGCAGCCGCGCTGGGCCTGACGTCGTAGTGCCTCACCCTGAGCGCGCCCGTGAGGTCATGCATCAGCTGCCAACGACCACAAAGCGCGGGTGCTGGTCGACTCGCCAACCCGCGTTGGTCCCCAGGTCCTCGAGCACGAGCCCGTTCGCGCGGTTCTCCTCTTCTTCAAGGTTTCGGCGACCCGATCGTCACCGTGGAACCCACCAGGTCTGTGCCGATTCGATCCGTGGACTCCTTCCGCTTACGAGCAGCGCCCCGAGATCCCACGCCCGCCGACATGTGAGCTGCACGCGGCTGGGAGGGGTGGGATTCGTTCTAGAGCAGTGCGGACGCTAGTCCGTACTGCGACGACCGTAATCCCACCCACTCGCCGAGTCGCGCTCTGCGTGCCTGACGAGGTGGGATTCGTCCCAAAGCACCCGCAGCCGAAGGCGAGGGTGTGACCGCCGTAATCCCACCCTCTCGCCGAGTCGCGCTCTACGCGACTGGCGGAGGGGGTGGGATTCGAACCCACGGTCCGCGTGAACGGACGCCGGTTTCAAGACCGATCGAAGAGACCCGCCTAGACGAACGGAGACGAACGCAGCTGAACGGGGCGCAGGACGGTCGGGCATTTCTGTGCTCGCTGTGGGCCCACTGTTCGTCTGCGTGCGTCCCAGTTCGTCGTGCACAGTGGATAAGAACTGGAGAAACACAGAGGCTTCGACAGCGGCGTGTTCGAACCTCGTGCGGGCTACCAGCGCTCTAGCCTTAACCCCGGGCGACGTCGCGTAGCCTCAGTTCTTCGCGGCGCGGGTGACCTCGATCTGGGTCTCGGGATTCAGGTCGCCGTTTGGGTCCACCAGGTGTCCGGCAGGGAACGCAACCGCGGTTGCCGGCGACGTCGTGTCGAGGCACAACAGGTGGTTGTTGTCGTTGTCGCCCAAGTCTGCAAGGGCTGCGGGAGTGACGTCCTCGGTCGAGCCATCACCTTGCCGGACGGTCACACGGTAGAGGGCCCGCTCGGCGTCACCCGCCTCCTGGCGGTTGGGTAACCGCACCCCTCCGGCCCAGGTGGCGCGGACCACCTGTTGTGTGCCGGGCGGGCAAGAACTGCCTCTGCTCGGCTGCGACCAGACCTCTTTCGCGACGATCTCTGCCCAAACGAGGCTTGGGCCGGCCTGTAGCGGGGTGACTTCGACTTTCGCGCCTCGAAAGTTCACCGGTTCTCCCTGAGTGCCGTCCGACAGCAGGTCACCGGAGACCTGGACCCTCACTGGCGGGTCGTCGCCGGCATTGCCGAACTCGCCAATCATGAGGACAGTCCTGTTCTCCCCAGGGTCTTGCGCTGGACGCAGCGTCACGAAGATGGGGCGATGCTCCGCGCCGGACCGTGTGACGACCGTGAAGTCCTCCGGCTGCAGCGTCTCGGGGTCGATCGTGCGCGACAGCATGACCGGCATGCCGTCCTGGCCCGACGCGCCCGCGCTAAGGGCATTGGCTCTCGCTGGCAGGGCGTTGTCCAGGCCAAAGAAGGCGGAAAGCAGGCGTGGCGACTGGCTCTGCGAGTCCGGCTGGGTGGGCGCTTGGCCTGCCGCCTGTGCGGTCCCGGCGCCTGAGAGGGTGGTGGACGCGAGGAGGATGACGAGGGAGATCTTGTTCATGGAGGGAGATCCTGTTCATGGAGGGAAGGTTATCGAGAGTGCCCAGTTGGCAATCTCTCATTCACACTCATCCCTTCGAGCGACGTGCTACGGTTGATACAAGGAACCGCCTCCGAGCTGGTGATAGACGATGGGCACGAAGTCGTTCGCGTTCCACGAAGGCACCTGGCCCCATTGCGCGTCATAGGCGGCAGTTGGTCTCGCCCGCATGACCTCGTCAAGCGTCAAGCCCTCCCCGATGAGGGCGCGCACTCGCTCGGTGATGTCGACCGTCATGTCGCGGAACTCGACAAGCTCGCGGCGTCCCACCACGTCGACTCCATGGCCCGGAATCACCTTCGTCTCCGGGCCCGCGATGCCAATCGCCAGATCGAGTGCCTCAATCGTACCGGCCAGTGTGCCTCCGTTGTACACATCGATGATCGGATAGCTGGTCGTGCGGAAGACGTCGCCAAGGTGGAGCACGTCAGACACCGGAAAGTGCACGAACGAATCGCCGTCCGTGTGTGCGGGCGGCGCTAAGAGCACCCGCACCTCCTCGCCGTTGAAGTGGAAGGTGAGTCGATCGTTGTAGGTGACGAAGGGGCGCGCCTCGGCGGGCGCCTGCGCAAGAAATCTACCGTTGCCCCGTGGGAACCGCAGGCGTCGTTCCAGCATGCGCACCCGCATGTTGTCGTGCGCGAAGATCAGGACGCCCTCGGCCGCCAGAGGTGCGTTGCCGCCGATGTGATCGGGATGCACGTGGGTGTTGACGAGAAAGCGGATCTCAACATCCGTCAGCTTGCGCACCTCAGCAACCAGGTCTTCGGAGTGAGGCTGGAACTGCGAGTCGACGAGTAGCACACCCTCCTCGCCGACGAAGACGCCGACATTGGCGAAGCCATCGGGTCGACGGATCATGTAGACGTTGCCGGCAACGGGCACGCTCGTGAGCTTCACGTCGAAGAAGCCGTCCGAGAGCTGGGCCTGCGCGGGGAATGACGTCAGCGTGATGGCCAGAAGAGAAGACGCGAGTGATGTGGTTCTGAGGATGGGGGTCACCTATAGCCTGACGGTGTGTATTCGACCGCGTCCGGAAACTCCACCGGTCGGATGTCGGAATGCCCGACGAAGATGGCGTCGTCGGAATCGCGACTTCGGTAGTAGGACCACATGAAAGCGTCTTCGGTCGCTCTGGACGGCACCTCTCCCTTCAACGCGATTCTGATCACCTTGGCCATCTCCGCTGGGTGAGTTCGCTGTGGATAGTGACCGCCCTTGGGCAGGACCCAGAACGAGCTCTCCGCCTCCCTCTCGTTCAGGTAGGTGGCCCACACGTGGTTGGCGATCCGAATCGGGTTGACCGGGTCCAGAAGACCCCAGACGTAGGCGACTGGAACGGGGCTGCGAGTCAGGTTGTCGAGCCAGCGGTACTCGTTCGCTGCCCGCTCGAGTAGATACTTCCCCACCCCGAGTCGGGCTCCGATGCCGTCATTAAACGCCTGGATGTCGGCGTAGGCCACTTGCTCGTCCGTCCCTTCGGTTCGTCTCGGCCGCGCCTTCATACGCTCGATCGCCGCCGGTCCCTGCACCGGGTGAAGCATGACCTTCTGAGAGTCTAGGAGATTGGCGAGTGGCAGGAACATGCCGCTGTTGGAGAGGAAGTGATAGCTGAGCTCGTAGGCCCGATCGCCGGCGTCAAGGTAGTTGCCAAGAAAGGCGAGGCCCACGCTGACGCCTCGGTCGTGGGTGAACAGACTGAACCTCTCGAGGACCACGACCTCGCGTACGAAGTAATCCAGGAGCTTCGCATCGTCTTCGAGCATGTAGGAGTAGCCGTCCTGAGGCTTGTCAGAGAAACCGAAGCCGGGAAAATCGAGTGTGGCGATGAAGTAGTCGTCGTCCAGGAGGTCGATCATCTCTCTGAAGTCGAAACTGGACGTGGGGTAACCATGAAGGAGCACGAGTGCCGGGTCGGCGCGATCGCCGAACGTTCTGTAGTGCACATTCACATTCCGGCCATTGTTGTCGGCCGTGGTGGAGGTCCAGGAGAAGTACTCTCCTGCCCGAAACCAACGTTCGGCCTGCTCCGAGTGGAAGACGAAGCCGTCCGGTTGAGCTCCGGCAGGCGCCACGGATTGCAAGCCAGCTACGGCGCCACAGAGGAGGATCAGCACTCGTGCCGCAGAAAAGTTCCTAAGCATCGCCACGCTCCTTCGTCCGAGCCATTCCAGGGGCTTGCAAAGAGTTTTCACGGTGCTCCTCCAGCGTTGGTAATCGCCTCCTGACCGGTCCAGCGCCGGAGGTTAGACAAGCTGGCCCGTGAACTCCCGATTCCCTGGGGTGGGAAGTCGTGCCTGAGCTCCGACGAGTTCAGATGTCCAGCGATCGAGTTCGCCACGCTTACTCCCGTAGCCGCGGATCTCGCTGCCCGCCCAGCTCGAGCCACCAATAGACACCGCGAAACAGCAGAAACTGCCATGTGTCCAGCGCCACCCAGCGCCACCAGTGCACTACGATCGGTGGCTCCGAGAAAAGGAACCCCTATCCCTCCCGCCTTTTTCATGAACTCACGCCTGATGTTCTCGTCGCTCATCGTCGTCTCCTGAATGTGTCGCTTCGGTCTTCACACGTGAGAGTCAGCGAAATCCGACCAGCGTCCTCAGGGCCGCAACCAGATGGGCGAGGACCACCCCCGTTGCTGCACGGCGGCCTTGACGTCGTCCGGCAGGTTCACGCGAGCACTGTTCGCCAGGATCGTCGTCCAGCGGCATGATGGGTTCTCGAGCACGCGCACGTAGTAGAAGCTCCGATGCCTCGGGTCGAACGTCGGATCGGTGAACGAGGCCTGCAGCTCGTCAGCGCCGGCTTCGTCTCGACGCTCGCATGTGTTGGTGTCCACCGTGGCCGGTGTCGGCTCGCATCGGCCGTCCGCTCCAGGCCGGCGGCCGGCCGAGCACACCACGTCCCACACACGATGGTGCTGCTCGCCGTTATCGACCCAGCCTTTGACCACCTGCACGCGGTCCAACGTTGGAGCCAAAGGATCACGGGCTGCCCACACCCAGAAGCGGGGGCTCTTGGTGCTTTCGAGATCTCCGCCCATGGGGACGCCGCGCTGGTAGGCGACCTCCAGCGCGTCCTGGCGAGATCCCATGTCTTCAGGGAGGTCGCCGCCGAAGAACCGAACTCGCAGACGCGACCCGCTGGTGGCGAAAGCCTCCCGCCGTTGGAGCGCATCGAAGATGTCCTCGCGAGTGTTCGACTCGGCCCAGACGCCGGCGAGCCCGCCGACGTTTGTGCGTCGAATCTCGCGGACGACCGGATGATTTCGATCGAGCGCGGCGCGAACCGCCGTGGCGTTGCCGCGGGCCGCTTCGAATCTCGGCCCTGTGTTGCCGGGATCGGAGTTGTGGGTGTCGGTCGAGCCGATCATTCCGAGCGCAAACGGGTTCGCTCGACCCTCCTCTTCGAGCAGAAGACCCTCGAGCAAGGCATGCCGGACGAATGATGCTGGTCGCGCGCATCCGCCCTTCTGACCCTCTTGGCAGGGTGGGAAGATGATGCCGAAGTCGCAGTCTTCATCGGTGGTCCCGACGCCAACTTGACACTCCGAGTTGCCCTTCTGCTGGGTGACCTCGACCAGCTTTTCGATACTCGCCCGGCGCTCGAGATCTTCGTCGCTGTACGAGTTTCCCGCTTCGTCGGTGCGCGAAAAGGTGAGGCCCCAGGAGTAGTTCGTGTTGTGCGGGATGGTGAGGACCTCGCACGGCTCCTGACAGGCCGCGTCGAGTTGCGCGAAGAAGTCGGCTTGGCCGGTCACGTCCTGGGCGGAGATGGCTCGCGGGATGACGTCGCTCCCCCGGAAGATCACGTTGCGGTGCAACATGCCGAACCTCTCCAGAAGGGAGGAGAACTCGTAGCCGATCAGGGTGGTGAAGCGACCAGGGTCGTTGAACTCTTCCGCCACCGCTTGCACCCGTCGCCACGTCGCCCGCTCTGATTCGAGACAGCTCTCGACGTCGGCGCAGCGCTGAGCGTTACGAGGCGCTGGCCGCTTGCTGGCGTTCTGGAATGCCGACCGCAGGAACCCAGCCTGTGTGGCCTGAGGGTTGCGCAGAGCCCGGCACCCCACACTGTCGTACTGTGGGTGAGCCGTATCCGTACAGGCAGCGATCGTCTCGAATCCCTCGGCGTGGTCGGTAATTGCCACGAAGTCCAGCGCAACATCGAGCTGAGTGGTGATGCCGTTGGGTAGGTCGACCGCCTCGCCGCGCGCAAAACGATACGCGTCGCTTGGTCCTACTCGATTGCCACCGATATAGGCGTCGGTCGACCAGCTAGTGTGAACGTGCAGATCGCCGAAGTAGGCTGCGCGCAGCACATTGCGCTCGACTTGCGCGGGCGAGGGCGTCTGCTGAGGCTCAGCGCTAGCTTCCGCCGCTTGCGCAGCTACCACAGCCGGCGCAAAGGACGACGCCGCGATCAAGATCAGAGCACTGGCCGTCGTTCGAACGTGCATAGCCTCTCCTTCGATGAGGCAGGTCGGATTACCTGCCCGGCATCAGCAAAGCCTCGATAGGCACCTCGAGCTTGACCGTCTCCTGCTTCGGCACATAGCAGACCGTTTCGCTGCAGGCCTGGTAGACGACGTCGACCGGGATCTCTATCGACGTGGGCTTGTTCGGGAGCGGCCAGTCCAGGATTTCGGATCCAAGAGCGATCGGAAACGCGATGTCGGTCGTGCCCTCATAGACGTTGAGGGTCACGTCCAGTTTGGGGAACTCGCGCTGATGAGTCGACGGGTAGACAGGCTCGCCAAGTCTCACCCCTTTGGTGGGAGGGATCGTCGCGGAGGAGGCGATAAAACCCTCTGGTAGGGGATCGGCGTAGATGTGAAAACCCTCGGCCACTTCGAAGCGCACGTACAAGGTACTCGTGTACTCGAACTTGAGGGCTTCGTCGGCGAGAAAGACGGAGACGTCGACGTGCTCGTCACCAAGATCGGCTGTCGGCACCTCATGGGCGGAGAGGATTCTGCCAATCGCGCTGTTGCGGATCGTTCCAGCGGAGGTGCGGGTCGCGTAGTGGCGATGGAAGAACTTCTCGGTCACCTTGCCGTCGGTGTCGACGACGTAGACGCCGGGAAAGGGGAGGCCATAGAACCCTCGTTCGGTTGCCCGATTCATCACGTCCGAGTCGGGGTCGATAGTCGTGTTGAGGATGCCGAACTCTTTGATGACCGCGGAGTCGTAGTCGGAGAGCAAGTCATAAGTGATGTCGTGGCCGTGGGCGAACGCCTTCAGGTGTTTCTCTGCGTCATAGCTGATGCCGTAGACCTTGATGTCTTCGGCGGTGAAAAGCTCGATGTTCTCTTGCAGCTCGACCAGCTGCGTGCGGCAATACGGTCACCACACAGCCGAGCGATAGAAAACGACTATCGCTTTGGAGTCTCCACGATCGGCATGAAAGTCGACGGTCTTGCCGTCCTGGTTGGGAAGCTCGAACTCGGGCAGGCGCTCGCCGATCTCCGGCCCGGTCGGGAAGTCGTGATCTGCCGGATAGCGCCGGCCGGGGTGGCTCGTCGGGATTGGCGGAACCGTGATGCCCAGGTCGTCCTTGCGGGCGTCGGGCGGCAGGTTCTCGTGCGCGGCCCTTACTTTCGTTTCACCCTCCTGGGCCAACGCGCCGGCAACCGTCAGGGGGGACAGGATCGCGGCGAGAACAGCGGTGGCGGGCGCGAGTCGTAGCTTGGGACGCAGGAACAGGGTCATGAGGGGCTCCATCGTGGGAGGGCGTGAATCGTGGCCGTCACCGAGCGACGACTGGAGAGGTTCTCGGCTGAAGCAGCCCTTCCGGGCCTACTTCACCCGAGTTGCGGTGAACTTGCGCTCTCCGCGGGGCGTCTTCATCGTCACGTTCATCGTGTCGCCATCGACTGTGGCCTTGAAGTCGAGCGTGAAGGCGTTGCCCTGCATCTCGACATTGCGCACGAAGGTCAGGTTGCCGCCCTTGTATTCGACATTCTCGAGATCCGAGGTGCCTCGAGGGCCGGTCCAGGTGCCCTGCAGCTCCTCGTCACTCCCCTTGAACTCCAAGGTCACTTCATTGGCGCCGCGCTGCGTCTCGAGCGTTCCCTGCCATTTGCCCGCGACGGAGTCGGCGGCCATAGCCACGACCGGCGCGAGCATGACGAGAGCAACCAACAGGGTCAGTACCGACAAGAACACTCGAGGCATAAGGCACACTCCGTTTCGATAACTATATCTATCGTTATGCTAATTGTAGGCAGCGATAAGATAGCCGAGATAGAACAATCCTGCAAGTGAGTCCGGAAGGCGGAGAAGTCGATGGCGCCAGAAAAGAAGACAAAGCAGAGGCGCAACCGGGAGGAAACGGAGCGCCGGCTGATTACTGTCGCCCTCGACCTCATCCGGAAGAACGGGGTGCTGGCCGGACTCAATCTCCGCGAAGTCGCCGACGGAGCCGGGGTGAATCGCGGGAACATCTACCACCACTTCGGCTCACGGCAGGAGCTACTCCGCGCAGCAATCAACCGCCGCTTCGAAGCAGCCGTCGACACCTTGGCGTCCGACCTCAAGAGCACACCTTTCGTGGCCAGGCGGCTTCGCACTTTCAGGGGTCCGAAGGGACTCGGCTCCACCCTCCAGGACAGCAAGATGCGCGCACTGCTCGTTCTCGACGGCGACGACACCGTCGATCCGATGCCCTTCTATGAGGGATCGCTCAGTCTCTTGCGTCGGGACGTCATCGACGGCGACATCGATCGAGCCCACGATCTCGAGGCACTCCAGGTGGCCCTCATCGCGTTGAGCCGTGGCTACCGCATCTTCCGGATTCCGTTTGCCAAGCGCGTCGGCATAGCCCCCGCGGAGCTCGACGTGCGAGTCGAGCGGATCCTGCGCACGTGGCTCGAGGCGATGGCCAAGCCGCCCGCGCCCAGCGGCATTGATGGTGATCTGGGTGAAGGTGATGGGAGCGTAGACAACCCGAGTGCCGACGCATGAGGAGCGACTACACACGATGAAAGAGTGAGACCCAGGGGAGTCGCAACTGCCCCCGGAGCTCGAACGAAAGGCAAGGTCGGAGGACCTCGCTGAAGCCTCGCCGTGCTGCGCTCATCGATCGGAGCGGACCTTGTGTTGCCGGTTTCGCGGATGCAAATCGGCGGCGCTGGTCCGACGTGCTCCCAATCTGGTGTCAACCAGGGCTGGACGTTGTCGGCCGTGGGACTCCCACGGAAGCCGGATTCCAGCGGCGCTGGCGCGGACATTTCGGATGGAGATGACTGGGGACAAAGTCGGGCGGCCTGCAAGCGGCCAGGGACACTTCGGGCGGCGAGAAGCACCCTGAAATCAACTACTTAGTCGCTCCAGGAGAATCTTCTCCAGGCCCGGATCAAGAAGATCCCGAAAGATCCCGCAAAGTCTCCTCGGCAATCGGCCCAAAGGCCTTTACAGCCGCATCCCGAGACCTATCCTGGTGTCTAGGAGGCATCAGGCATGGAACGGCCACAAGCAACAGGACGGGGGTCATCGCAGTCAGCAGCGACTGCGCAGCTTGAGGTCCGCCGGTACCACGATGATCGCTTCCTCGTCGTCTGGAAGGACGGCAGCAACTTCGTGCCTGTAGGAACGAAGAGGAGCTCCTTTCAGCAATGCACTCTTGGGCACGCACCCACGAGCCCGAAGCAACTCCAGCTTCTGACGCTCCGGAGGCAAGCTCGACCTCCATACCCGAGTCCAACAACGACCTCGGCCTACTCGAACGGCTTCGGACACCGCAACAGATCGAAGCCATGACGACTTTCGTCGAGGGCGAGCCGCCTTTGCTCACCGCCGATTCGATTCGCTCGCTCTACCAACACCGCAAGAGAAACGGTTTTGGCCCGTGCATCATCAAGCGCGGAACACGCATCTGGGTCGACTTGGAGAAGCTCGGAGAATGGCTCGAGACTTATCGCACGCGCCACCTCGAGCTCGTCAAGTGAGCTCGTTGGCGGAGGGGGTGGGATTCGTTCCCAAGTTCTCGACGCCGAAGGCGGAGAGGACGCCCGCCGAAGCACACCCACTCGCCGAGTCGCGCTCTGCGTGCCTGACGAGGTGGGATTCGTCCCAGAGCACCCGCAGCCGAAGGCGAGGGTGTGACCGCCGTAGCCCACCCACTCGCCGAGTCGCGCTCCGCGTGCCTGACGAGGTGGGATTCGTCCCAGAGCACCCGCAGCCGAAGGCGAGGGTGTGACCGCCGTAATTCCACCCACTCGCCGAGTCGCGCTCTGCGCGACTGGCGGAGGGGGTGGGATTCGAACCCACGGTCCGCGTGAACGGACGCCGGTTTTCAAGACCGGTGCATTCGACCACTCTGCCACCCCTCCGGTGCGAGCGAGACACGGGAGCATACGCGACTCGGACGTTCGGGACGAGTCTGGCGAACCGCGCGGCGAGGCTGACCTTCGCCTGTGGCAACATGCCGCCTCCAACATCTATGGAGACAGACCATGGCGCTAGCTGATCAGAAGCCGGTGGGCTCGGGATTCGAGAATCGTCCAGACGGAGCGACGGTCATTGAAGGCATCGATCTCGCGGGGAAGACGACGATCGTGACGGGTGGCTACAGCGGCATCGGGGTCGAGACGACGAGGGCGCTGGCGGCGAGCGGCGTCAAGGTGCTGGTGCCGGGGCGGAGTCGAGAGAAGGCGGAGGCGAATCTGGCCGGCGTCGAGGGTGAGGTGACGGTGGGAACTCTCGATCTGGGTGATCAGGCTTCGGTCAAGGCGTTTGCCGAGACGGCCAACGCACAGCTGGGTCAGCTCGACATGCTGATCAACAAAGCGGGGATCATGGCGTGCCCTGAGACCCGCATCGGGCCGGGCTGGGAGGCTCAGTTCGGCACCAACCACCTCGGCCACATGGCGCTGACGGTGGGACTGATGCCGCTCCTGCAGAAGACGCCCGGAGCGCGTGTGATTGCGCTGTCGTCGACGGGTCACAAGCGCAGCGACATCCGCTGGAACGACCCTCACTTCGAATCGGGCGACTACGACAAATGGGACGCGTACGGACAGTCGAAGACGGCCAACGCTCTGTTTGCAAACGCACTGAGTCGGCGGCTCAAAGAGAGCGGTGGGCACGCATTCTCAGTCCACCCGGGTGGCATCTTCACGCCGCTGCAGCGCCATCTGAGCCAAGAGGAGCAGGTCCAGCTGGGCTGGCTAAACGAAGACGGTTCACCATCTGAGCTGGCGAAGCAGGGCTTCAAGACTCCGGAGCAGGGGTGCGCAACGACTCTGTGGGCGGCGACGAGTGCCCAGTTGGAGGGTAAGGCGGGCGTGTACTGCGAAGACTGTGACATAGCGGCGCCAACGGATCACGAGTCGCCGATGGGTCGGTTTCGCGGCGTGGAGCCACACGCTTGTGACGACGAAGCGGCGGAGCGGCTTTGGGAGATGAGTGAAGGGATGTTGGCTGGGGTGTAGCCGTCGAGATTCAGCTCGGGGCTAATTGTCAATTGAATTTACAATTAGCCCCCGATCGGCTAGCCTGATCGTGTGCTCGTCGATCGACAGGCATCTAAGCCGCTTGGTGCTGCCGCAAAAACCTATCCGGTCCTCGTCGTCGTTGGACCGCGTCAGTCCGGCAAGACCACTCTCTGCACGGCCACCTTCTCCGAGCATCCTTACGCCTCTCTAGAGGATCCCGACGTCAGACGCTTCGCGCTCGAGGACCCACGTGGGTTCCTGGAGCAATACCCGGACGGCGCGCTGCTGGACGAAGTGCAGCGCGCGCCCGAGCTCCTCTCCTACCTTCAAGGGATCGTCGACACCGAGCCGAGGCCCGGACGGTGGATTCTCACCGGGTCTCAGCAGCTCGACGTCATAGCGGGTGTCACCCAGACCCTGGCCGGAAGAGCCGCACTCGTCACATTGCTCCCGTTCAGCTACGACGAGCTCGCACGCGCTGAGCTCGCTCCAAGCACGGCAGCCGAGCTTCTGCACAGGGGTCTCTACCCGCCCATCCACGACCGAGGACATGACCCTCGAGGTTGGTACGGCAACTATGTTCAGACCTACGTCGAGCGCGACGTTCGTCAGCTCATCAGCGTCCGCGATCTCTCGACGTTCCAGATCTTTCTCAAACTCTGCGCCGGAAGGACGGGGCAACTATTGAATCTCTCCGCACTGGCCGCTGACAGTGGGATCACACACAACACGGCCAAGGCGTGGATCTCGGCACTCGAGGCGAGCTACATCGTCACCACGCTCAGGCCTCACTTCACCAACTTCGGCAAGAGACTGGTCAAGACTCCCAAGCTCTACTTCGTCGATCCGGGTCTCGCCGCATGGCTGTTGGAGATATCGGACCCCAACCAACTGCGCTCGCATCCGCTGCGGGGTCCGCTGTTCGAGACCTGGGTCGTCAGCGAGCTGCTCAAGGGTCGGATGAACCGCGGCCTCGCGTCCAATCTCTACTTCTGGCGAGACCGTCGTGGACTGGAGGTCGACGTGGTCCTCGATCGCGGCGACTCTCTGATTCCGATCGAGGTGAAGTCCGGCAAGACTGTGGCAAGCGATTTCTATCGCTCCATCAATCGATTCGCTGAGCTCGCTGGAGCGGCCGCCGGTCAGGGCTTTGTCGTGTACGGCGGAGAACGCGAAGAAAAGCGCCAGAATGCGCGAGCACTCCCGTGGAGCGAGATCGGTCAGCTGACTGCTGAGAATGGGTAGCAGAGTAGGTATCGCAACGACGGTCTCGGATTGGCAACTGAGAACAACCGGTCGGGGTCTCTTCGTCGGACTCTGGGCAGGCACTTCGCCAACGCTCAGGATGACGTCGGTTTTCGTGACCCATGGGGGGCAGCCGGCTACTGAGTCTCTTGCGCAACGACGGCCATGAGCTCGTACAGGAAGCCCAAGGGTCGGGCTCCTTCACTATGTTCAGGATGACAACGTCTTTCGGGCCTCGTGTCGGGCAGTCGCTCTAGTCGCGGTACGTCTCGAGCTGCTCCCCACCGTCACGTTTCGAGGGCTGCGGATCGGAGTGCAGTCCCCGTCGCTGAGCTGAAGCTCCAAACGAACAAAGCCCCCGAAGACTCACATCCTCGGGGGCTCGATTCGGCCTTTCTAGGCCGCGCTGGGCGAAGAGATCAGTCGGCGTCGGTGCCGGCTTCTTTCTTTTCTTGCTCACTAGCTGACGCGGACTGCTGGGCAGCGCGCATCTTCTTGAGCATCTCGTTGGCAGCGCGCGCCTCGTTCATGTCGACGCCGCCGTCTTTGTTGGTGTCCATCATCTCGAAGTAGGCCTTCATCTGGCCAGGGGCCTCGTCGAGCTGCATCTTGCCGTCGCGGCTCTTGTCGGTGAAGGCCACGACCGCGGTGAGGTCGATGTCACTCGGGTCACCACTGTCCTCGAACGCGCTCGGGCCGTCGTTCTCTTCGTTGATGAACGACATGAAGCCGAAGCTCATCTCGTCGGTGGTGGGCTCACCCCAACGAACCGTGACGGTCGGATCGGGGTTGTGCGGGTTCTCGGCCGAGTTGTCCCACCAGCTCTGGAAGTGCACGCGCGTACCAGCCGGGACCTTTTTGAACTCCTCGTACTCGTAGGCGGTCTGCCAGTTGAAGTCGTACTTGGGCACATCGAGGAGCACCTCGCTCGTGCCGTCCGGGTAGTACGCCGTGTACTTGGCAGCCTTGCCGCGCAGGTGCATGTGCGGGAGGTACGCAACGATCTTGGAGTCGTGCTTGAAGGTGTGCTCGGCCTCGGCCATCACGTTGTCGGCACCCGGGGGAAGCTCCCAGTCGAAGCTGCCCAGGTCGGCATTGAGCATGCGGTACTTCACGTCGTCTTCGGAGTCGTAGAACTTGAACGCCACCTGCGACTGCTCCCACACGCCTGTGCCTTCACCCGGCTCCTTGTGGTAGTGCATCTGCCACTGGAGGTCCTTACCGGCCTTCAGCACGCTGGCAACGCCGTCGCGGTAGATGGTGGGGTCGTTACCAGGAGCGATACCACCGAGACCAGGCACGATGATGTGGTGAACCACCGAGCTGCCGGGGCGGAACTCGATCGCCTTGACGAACTTGTCTTCGGGAACCATGTCCTCAGTGACGGTCGTCTTGAGGTAGACGTAGAGGTCCTCGACGTCGTCTTCCACGAAGAACGGTTCGTCGACGGTCAGGATCAGATCGGGCTCGCCGATGAGCCAGCCACCGTCGGACGACCAGCTCTTGGGCTCGGGAGCGTCGGCGGGATCACCAACCGGAGCGCCTGCCTTGGCCCAGGCCACCAGCGTGTCGATCTCTTTCTGATCGAGCGTGCGCTCGTTGTGGAACTGGCCAGACTGCTCGGCGGACGCGTGCCACGGCGGCATCTCACCACTCATCACCTTGCGAGCGATCGAGCGTGCCCAGGGGCGGGTCTCGTCGTAGGACACGAGCGACATCGGCGCGACCATGCCACCCAGATTGGCACCGCCTGGGCGGTGACAGACCTGGCACTCGGCCTGGAGGATGCGCGACACCTCCTTGTGGAAGGTGGGCTTCTCGGCGTCGACCGAGTTGTTGGTATTCGCGGCGATCGCGGGCAGCGCGATCAAACTCACGAGCGCTGCGAGGATCAGGACTCTTTCGAGCTTCATCGTTTGGAGTCTCCGTCGGGGATCGGGTGTTCTTGGATCCGGCTTAGTAATGAAGACGAGACAGGGGGTGCGTCTGTTTCAGACGCTACGCCGAAGATCCCGGTGTGCTCCAGGTACGGTGTGCTCCAGGTACAGGGCGCGCGTCCAGCCCACGACATCTAGCGAAATCTAGCTAGATCTAGCGAAATCTAGCCGTTAATGGGCCACACTAAATGGTGACACCTCGCAGCGCGCGCGTCAAACCCCACCGTGGCGAGCCTGTCGGTCAGAATGACACCTGACCGTCATGGCCAAAGTCCTCCTCACTCACAGCTACTTCCTGCACTTCGACCGCAAGCAGCTGCGGCAGAGGAAACCGTACCCTCCTCTCGGGACGCTCTACGCGGCAGCGCAACTGCGCGCCCACGGCTTCGAGGTAGCGCTCTTCGATCCCATGTTCGAGCGCTCGGCGGACGCGGTCACGTCGGCCCTGGACAGCACACGGCCAGATCTTCTTGTCATCTACGACGACGGGTTCAACTACCTCACGAAGATGTGCCTGACCAACATGCGCGAGGCGGCTCGTCGCATGGCGACCCTCGCGGGCTCTCGAGGTATCCCGGTAGCGGTCTGCAGCTCGGACTCGAGTGACCATCCTTCGCTCTATCTGAGGGCCGGCGCCTCGTGGGTAGTCCGCGGCGAAGGAGAGATGACGCTGCTGGAACTGGCTCAAGCGCTCGAGCGCGGAGACGAGACGGATCAGGTCGCGGGTCTCTTTCTGGCAAATGGCGAAGGCGAGACGACCGAGCCCAAGGCGACACCCCCGCGACCCGTACTTCAGGACCTCGACTCGCTTCCACTACCGGCCTGGGACCTCGTCGACCCGGAGCCTTATCGACGCGCCTGGTCGGTGCACGGTCGGTTCTCGCTGAATATGGCCACCACCCGTGGCTGTCCGTACAAGTGCAACTGGTGCGCGAAACCGATCTACGGCAATCGCTACAACTCGCACTCACCCGAGCGCACGGCAGAAGAGCTCGCCCGTCTCCACCGCGACTTTGCCCCCGATCACATCTGGTTCTGCGACGACATCTTCGGACTGCGGCGCGGCTGGGTAGAGCAATATGCGGACGAGCTCGAGCGCCGGCGGCTGCGGATTCCTTTCATGATTCAGAGCCGCGCGGATCTGCTCGCGAAGTCGTCGACCGTCGAGGCGCTGTCGCGCGCCGGCTGCGAGACCGCCTGGATCGGCGCAGAGTCGGGGTCTCAGAAGATCCTCGACGCGATGGACAAAGGCATCACCATCGAGCAGATCCGCAGCGCCCGTGAGAACCTCCGGCACCATGGGATTCAGTCGGCCTTCTTCCTCCAGTTTGGCTACCTCGGCGAGACCGAGGACGACATCCGGTCGACTCTCAAAATGCTCTTCGAGCTCATGCCCGACGACATCGGCATTTCGGTCTCCTACCCACTTCCTGGAACACCGTTCTACGACAAGGTCGCGAGCGAGCTGGAAGGCAAAGCCAACTGGACGGACTCCGACGACCTCGCGATGATGTTCAGGAGCTCACACTCTCCGGAGTTCTATCGGCGCCTGCACCGCTGGGTGCACCGGACGTATCGGCGTGAGCAGCAGCGACTGCGGATGCGGGGTGAGGGTGCCTTGGCGGATGGAACGTCGCGGGTTGGGGCGGCCATGGCTTGGCTCGGGTATGCGGCGGCGGCGCAGGTTGATGGATGGCGGTTGCGGAGGACCGGCTGGGCGGGGTGAGGGGGTGCTGAGGCGTGTCGGGAACACCTCGTCAGTGCCAACGCGCTAGAGAGGTCCTTCGCTTTGCTCAGGACGACGGGCTGGACTCCTTCTTACGCGACCGGTCGCCAGACGGCGGTGCTCGCGACGACGGCCACGCTCCGAATCTCACCAGCAGCCTGGACGGGGTCTCTTCGGGAGACTCAGGGCAGGCCCTTCGGGGGACTCAGGACAGGCCCTTCGTCCGGCCGTCGACCAGCGCGCTGCGATCCAAGATCTCCATCGGCCTTCCGTTCGGCATGACATCCAAGGGGATTCGGGGGTGGTCGGAAGTAGAGGCTCCGCGATCAGGCTGCGGACGACTGTGCAGCGGGTCGCAGCGACGGTCAGGTTGTGGCCGATCTGTCGTCTCGGCCGAGGTCCCTCCGACGCGCCGGTCGAGCAGTGCGCTGCGAGCACGCATCAGCGCCGGCGCTCTGTCGGGATGACAGAGCTTTCTTCAACAGTATTGGTGGCCGCACCAGCAGCCTGGACAGGCCCTTCGTCCGGCCGTCGACCAGCGCGCTGCGATCTGAGATCTCTACCGGCCTCCCGTTCGGGATGACACCGCTCTTCTAGTGAGGTCCGGGGCATTACGCTCACCACCCGGTGGATGTCTCAGGCCCTTCACCTCCTGCAACTCCAAGGGACTTGGAGTTGCCCGGTTCAGGGCGACGGTCTCTCTAGGCGAGGGCTGCCTCGCCTAGAAGCCCGTCGTCTCGGGTCTCTGGTACCTGAGCAGGCGTTGTGCCAGCGCGAGCTCGTACGGCGCGTGATGAAACCCTGTCCAGTAGCGCCATGACGACAGCCCCCTCAGCATGACACGGCGCGCGCCTTTGAGGCTTGGCATGGTCGACGTGGGGTAGTAGGCGTTGAGGACTCGCTCGAAGTTCTTGAGGCGGGAGTGCTGGCGGCGTTCTACCCAGGGGAGCTTGCGACGATCGCGGCGCAACGAAAACTCCCGCCACTCGTCGCTGACCCACTCTTCGAGCGATTCCGGAAAGTCGAAGCCGGTGTCGCGCGCCTCGTCGAAGAAGCTGCCGTCCAGCGGCACGGGGGTGTACTGGTAGAGGATGATCTCGGTCTTCGGGTTGATCCGCTTGACCTTCTTGACGAGCGACAGCGTGGCGCGCATGTCCGCCTCGGGGTCGGGTGGGTTGCCGAGCACGAACGACAGTTCAGGAACGATGTCCCAGCGCTTCATGGTCTCGACCATCTCGAGCGTCTTGGCCACGCTCATACGGCCGCCTTTGTCCATCCGCTTGAGCGTTTCGTCAGAGCCCGACTCGGCTCCCAGAAAAATCATTCGAAGACCCGAGTCCCGCATCACCTCCCACGTGGCGTCGGAGTATCCGAGGATGGTGTCGATGCGGCCTTCTCCCCACCAGCTGACACCGAGGTCGAGGACCTCCTCTGCGAAGCGAGCCACTCGCTTCTCCTGGGTGAAGAAGTTGTTGTCGACGAACTCGACAGCATCGACGTCCCATCGGTCGCGATAGGTGCGTACCGCGTCGGCAACCCGCTCTCCGGGCTCCGCGAGCCACTTGCCGTTGACGAGATTGACCACCGCGCAGAAGTTGCAGAAGAACGGGCAGCCGTACGACGAGTTGTAGCCGATCGTGCGCTCGCCGAGGAAGGTCTTGCGCAGGTAACTCGGAACGTCGACGCGCGCCAGATTCCAGTGCGGCAGCTCGGCCGGTCGCGGGATCGGCGGTAGCGCGTTGGTGTGGACCTCGCCCCGCTCGTCGCGCCAGGCCAAACCCGGGACTCGCTCTGCGCACTGTGCGGGCGAGAGACCAACGCCCAGACAACGCACGAGCTCCGCGAACGCGAGATCGGCATGACCGCGCACGACACAGTCCAACCACCCAGACGCCAGACACGCTCGCCAGTGCTGAGACGGAAAGTAGCCACCCCACACGACGACGAGATCCGGGAACTCCTCTTTGAGCTGGCGACAGACGGGCACCGCCTGCTCGAGCTGCGGACCCGGCATGACGGTGACCGCGAGTATGGGCCTCGGTCCACCCGACAGCTTGGCCCGTAGGGTCTGCTCGACCGAACGATCGAGCGTGCCGTCGACGATCGAGTAGTCGCGCTCGCCTTCCAGAAGCGCACCAATGGCGAGCAGGGACATCGGAAGCACCGGCTTGCGGCCCGCGTTCGAGCACGGGTTGAACAAGACCAGCGGGCCAGAAGACCTGGCGTGACCCTGAAGGCCGTCGTCAGTCACGTGCCGAGCTCCCCGCCTCGAGCGAACGTCTCTCCCGAGCCTCGTCCGTGGACCAGGGGCGACCACTCGCACCGCGACCATCGCGCCTTCGGTGTCGATTCATGCCCCAGCGACCGGCCCGGGCGGCAAGCCAGTAGCGGGCCTCTCGCAGCCGATCGAACGTTCCGGGCGTCGCACTCTCCCGTCGTCTCCGCCTCGCCAGCTCGAAGCGCACATCGTTGACCAACCAGCGCGTCGCAGCGTGGTAGTAGCGATCCGACTGGCGACCCGAGATGCGCAGATCGCGGTCCGTTCGCTCATCCCAAGGACGCTCGGAGCCCACTCGATCAGCCACGAGGTCGTAGTAGTCGGTGCCTTTGATCGGATAGGACACGGTGGTCAGGAACGTGTCCGGGGCAGAGCGCTTCAGATGCTCAGCCGTCTCTTCGAGATCGGCCTCGGTCTCCCCTTCGTAGCCCAACATGATGAACATGCCGACCTCGATGCCGCGAGCCTGCAGAGCCCGCGTTCGGTCCTGGACGTCGTCTCGACGGGTCTTGCGCTTCATGGCGTCGAGGATCTTCTGTGACCCACTCTCCGCCCCGATCCACAGCCGATGGCAACCCATCTCGGCAAGCGCGTCCACCACCTCGTCGCTCAGACAGTCGGCCCGCGAGATGCACTCGAAAGGAACCCGCAGGTTTCGCCTCGAGAGCTCCGCCGCGAAGTCCAAGGTCCAGCGCCGATGAATCGTGAAGACGTCGTCGGCGTACCACAGCCGATCCGGATCGTAGGTCTCGACGATCCACTCCACCTCGTCCGCCACGTCAGAGACCGATCGCCGACGATGGGTGCGGCCAAACACGGAGTGACTACACCACGTGCACGTGAACGGGCATCCACGGGCCGTGATGAGAGAGACCGAAGAGAAGCCATGATGGGTCTGCCAGGTGTCGAGGTAACGCTGCGTATCGATCGCTCGACGATCCGGCCACGGCTGAGCGTCGAGATCTTCGAGCTGCTGTCGGGGCGTCGTGCGGCAAACGGCTCCTGAATCGTCCCGATAGGCGATGCCGTCGATCCCGGCCAGGATCTCAGCGGACGGCCGACCCGCTCTTGTGGCGCCGAGAAGCTCGTCGAGAGTCTGCTCACCCTCCCCGACCGCGACGACGTCAACCCCTCGAGCGAGGTACTCCTCGCAGTGACCGGCTGGCTCCGGGCCACCCAGGACGACAAACGCACCGGCCGCCTTTGACCACTCGGCGAGCTGAAGCACCCTCGCGCGAGTCAGGAGATTGCCATAGATGCCGACCACTCTCGGTCGCAACTCCTCGATCCGAGCACGCACGGTCGCCATGGACTCGAAGGTGGAGTCGACCACGCTCACGTCATGTCCCCGGTGCTTCAAATGCGACGACAGATACAGCAACCCGAGCGGCGGGTACGGCATCATCACCTGACGCTCGACCGGGTCCTCTTCCAGGCAGTAGCCGTGGGTCAGCAGCAGATCCGGGCGCTTCACGGGTCGCTCGTCACGGCTCGGTAAGAGAGCGCGGTCGGCGGGTCGGCGGTGTAAGGTCGTCGTGAGGACGCCATGGGCAGAAACGGCAAGACCAAAGCCGTACTCTACAACCCGGCCGCCGTGTTCTTCGACATGCCGTTGGCCCTGCTCTCGATCGGCTCGATGCTCGATCCGGCGCGCTACGAGGTGGTGATCGTCGATGGACGCCTCGAGAGCGATCCCAAGCGTCGGATCGCCGACGAGGTGGAAGACGCTCTCTGTCTCGGGGTGACGGTCCTCACCGGCAAGCCGATCCTCGACGCCGTCGAGGTCACTCGCGCGGCCAACGCCGCAAACCAGAACTGACGGTGGTCTGGGGCGGGTGGCACCCCTCGCTGTTTCCCAGGCAGCCGCTGCACGACGAGCCCGCGGTCGACGTCACCGTCCAGGCACAGGGAGAGATGACGTTTCGCGAGCTGGTCGACCGGCTCGAAAGTGATGGGCCCGCCGATCTCAGCGATATCCAGGGACTGACTTGGCGGGCTGGCGTATTCGGACGCGCAACTTCCTCTGGCCCGTCGATGCGGCCATCGTCGAAGCCATCTCCCCTCAGGCCAAGCTGTCCTGACGAGCCCCCGTCGCAGCCCTGGCTTCTGCCAGTCCACGGCACCAAACGGCGAGACTGGCGGTCGTCACTCGACGTAGCCGAGTCGGCGGAGTCGAGCCTTGTCTTCCGCTGAGATCTCCGGAGCCCCCGTGGGTCGCCGGACCTCCGCTCGCGTCCACCACTCGAGCGCACGCTGGACCCACGTCGAGGCAATCTGAGTCGTTGCCAGGTTGGTCGTTTCGAGGGGGTCGCGCTCGAGATCGTAGATCTCGACACCGTAGCGACTGTCGACGATGCTCTTGTGGTTGCTCGTCAGCCAGGCCACCACGGTTTCTGCCGCCGGTTCCGACGATGTCTCCTTGCGATCTGGCCAAACGCGGAGCTCGGCGAGGGGCCAATCGTTCTCTGTGGGCATCGCTCCGAGACCTGCGCAGCGCAGGATGAGGCCGGGCACTCGATAGCCGAGCACGGGCTCATCAGGATCGAGACGCTCCGAACATTTCCCTGGCCACTTGATGTAGAGCGGCACCCGGATGACTTCCTCATAGAGCGTCTGGTTGTGGCCCCAGGATTCGTGCTCCCCAAACGCCTCGCCGTGGTCCGACGTGATCACCACCATCGTGTCGCCAAAGTCAGGCCGTTGCGTGAGCATCCCCAGCAGCTCGTGTAGACCCTCGTCGAGCGAGAGCAGCTTGCGGTCGTAGAGGTCCGAGAGGTCTTCGGTCTTTGGTCTCAGGACGTCACGGGGCCGTTCTCCGCTGAAAGCGTCGCGATGACGACGGCGAGGAACGAGCGGCATGTGAGCATCCATGTAGTTGAGGAACAGGAAAAACGGCTGGGCCCGAGAGCCGTCGACACTCGGCCGCTCACCGCGCTCGAGCCAGTCGATCGCGGCCCGAGAGATCGACACGGCGTCACGCCAAGGCTCAGCACCAATGTGCGGCCAACCGCCGCCGAGCTGGACGAGGAGCGAGCGCGTCGCCGGGAACGGTCTGAAGGCACGATCGTCGTAGTGGTCGAATCCCTGCTCGAAACCGCGACCTCGCGCCAGGAGGGGTGAGTTGGCGACGATCCCGGCCGATCGGTAGCCCACCGCCGCCAGGCGCTCGGCGAGCGTGGTCTGGTCGGCAGGCAGAGGGCTCACCGCCCGAAGCCAATCGTGGCGTTCGTGGGAGACGTCGGACAAGACGGCGCCGTGCTCGCTCGGCGGCAGCCCGGTAAGGAGAGAGCCATGGGACGGCACGGTCCAGGAGCTCGTCGAGTAGGCCCTCGGATAGATCGTCGAGTGTCTTGCGACAAACCCGTCGAGGCGTGGTGTCGTCAACCGCTGGTAGCTGTAGGGAGCCAGCCGATCAGCCCTGACCGTGTCGAGCACGATGAGCACGACGTTGGGACGAGGCTCGGGGCTCGGCGTCGCGTCCCCCACCGTTTTGGTCTCCGAGGACGGGACGGCGGGTCGCGTGCTGAAGCCGCCGACGAGAAAC
>JANQPS010000370.1 GCA_028285365.1 Thermoanaerobaculia bacterium
GTAGCAGGATGTTCGCAACGCGCTTGAGTTCGCCGACGTCGGTCGGGTCATCCCGCCTCTTCGCAATGGCATCGAATTCGTCGACTAGCAGAACACACGGCACTGACCGCGCATAGTCGATCGCCGCCTTTAGGTTCTGCCCGCTACGTCCCAACAGAGAGGACATGACTGCCGAAAGCTCGACGGTGACCAGTGGAATCCCGAGCTTCCCAGCCACGTACCGAGCGGTCATCGTCTTGCCAACGCCTGGTATCCCAGTCAGCAGGACGGTACGCGTTGGCTCTAGTCCGGAAGCCTCTAGTACATCCAGCTTCTGACGTTCCTCGATGATCTGCAGAAGTGTCTCGGCTACAAACTCCGGCAACACCGGATCGATTGCCTCAGGAGATTCCTCGATCCTGACGACGGAATCGGCGTCGACGGGGAGCTCTTGCGGAAGCGCTCGCTTCCTCAGCGCCGTACTAGCTGAAACGTCTTCGAGAACCATCTCGCTCAACGCCTGCCGGAGCTCTTCGCTCCAAGCGGTCTTACCGCGGAGAATCCTCTTTGCGAGCCGCCGAACCGACGGGGGATCTGGCTTGAGGCCAAGCCTGACTAGATCTAGGACTGTCTTCTCATGGGATTCCATGCGTACATGGTATCGGATCAACTGGTAACTGCATACACTATGATTACCAAAAAGTAAAAAAAGTGTTACATAACGGAGATTTGTAAGATTCCATATGTGGAAACATTGATTTCCAATCACCGACGACGGCACCGGATTGCACCACTGGGCTGCCGCGTGCAGGCGGGCTGCCACTACTTCGCCCCGGTCCCACGCGAGCCAATATCTTGAGGGGAATCCGAGAACGTGGCGATGCCTCGCATCCCTTGATCAAGGTGCGCAATGAGTGACGATGCAACCCAATCGATAGATCGTGAACAACTCTACAAACTCGTCTGGCGCAAGCCGCTGTCTGCGCTTGCTTCCGAACTCGGCATCTCGGACGTTGGGCTTGCCAAGCTCTGTGACCGGGTAGGCGTTCCCCGGCCTCGACAAGGCTATTGGGTCCGGCTTCGCAACGGCACCAAGGAAACAGCCCCTGCCCTCCCACCCGCAGAGCCCCGCAATCAAGGTCCGTACGCACTCCCCCGCCGAGGGACTCAGAAGCAGGTTCCACGCTCGATCGCACCCGACGTGACAGTCAGGAGTCGACTCAGCAAGCCTCACCCAGTGACTCGAGACGCACAGGAGTCACTTCGCCGATCGAGGGCTGACGAGTATGGCGTCAAACGGGCTGGCTACGGTACCGGGCTTCCTATGTCAGCATCGGGGGCCAACCTTGCCCGAGCCGTGCGCATCCTCGATGCGTTCGTCAAGGCTCTCGAAGGGCGAGGATTCGAGATCGTGACGATCGAAGAGTGGGGCCGGCAGGTCACGGTCGCGCGGCTCGGCCAAGAGACCATCGAATTCTCCATCAAGGAGAGGTTGAGGCGCGTGCCCCATCGACTGACCCCCTACGAGAGGGAATCTCTTGAACGAACCGGCTCGGAGCCGTACAAGAAGTTTGACCTCGCTCCGACAGGAGATCTGTCGCTGCGACTGGAGCGGCTCGAGTGGCTGAGCACGCCTCGCAGCTGGTCAGACGGGAAGAAGACAAGCCTCGAGGACAAACTTGGCGAGGCAGTTGTTGGTGTGGAGCTAGCAGCGCGCGAGCTGAAGACACTTCGAGTCAGGAGAGAAGCCGATCAAGCTCGAGCCCAAGAAGTCGAACGACAACGGCGCTCGGAAGCCAGAAGAAGGGAACTCGAGCGCCGCCGCAATGAGCAGCTGCGGGAGATGGCGATCGAATGGCACGAGCGCCGCATCATCACTCGGTTCCTCGATGAGGTCGAAGAGCAGCTACTCGGCGGATCAGCTGCGAAGGAAGTCTCCGCATTCGTCGCTTGGGCCAGGAGCTCGCTCGGCGCGAGTGATGCTTCGGCTGTCGTCGCTGAGAATCTCGACCGCTGGCAGCGAGAAGACGGGCTAGAACAGAAAACTGGTCGGTAGCGTCGCCTGAACCGAGACCAGTCCCATGCGCGCGGAGCAGAGCGCCGGAGACGAAACAGATGCCTGCACGGAAGCAGCTCGTCACAGCTCACCTCGAAGCCGTCTCGGGGCGCGTGTTCGAACAGTACCCCGAGGTACTGAAGGAGATGATCCGCGGGCACTCCGGCATTTATGCCCTCTACAACCGCGATCGGCTCCACTACGTCGGTCTCGCCTCCAACCTCATGAGACGCCTCAAGCAACACCAGCGAGACCGTCACCGCGGATACTGGGACCGCTTTAGCGTCTACCTAACGCTCGATGATCGGCACATGAAAGAGCTCGAGTCGCTGCTGATCCGTATCGTTCAGCCGACCGGGAACAGGCAGGGAGGCAGGTTCGCCAGCTCGAGCAATCTCACGCCCGAACTCAACCGCCGGATGAAGGATTTCGATGCGGATCGCCGCGCAACTCTCCTCGGCGGCCAAGTACATCGCCAGCGCCGACGACGGAAGGCCGCGAAGAAGCGCGGGTCTGCAGCACTCGCAGGACTGCACGACCAGCGGCGGCGCCTACAAGCCGAGCACGCTGGTTGGATATACATGGCCACTCTTCGACGAGACGGCACGATCAGCTACGCCGGGACCGTCTACGAGACACCAACTGCCGCGGCAAAGGTGATCGTGAAGCGGTCAGTGAATGGATGGACTTTCTGGAGTTATCGGGATCCGCGCAAAGGTTGGGTGCCCCTGTCGACGCTGCGGCGATAACGGGTGCCAGACGAAACCTGATTGACACCGGCGACCAAACGACTTCCAGCCGCTTACCAGAATCGACTCTGCGGTGACCAGATTCAGAATCTCGTCGCGGATTCAAGAGCTTGGCTGAGATGACGTTGCCCCAACACTCCGATCTTTTCTCACGCTACCTACCGAGCACGCGGTTGTAGGCAAGCAGTAGCTGCTCGTCGGCCTGCTGCAGTGCGCGCAGCGCCCGAAGCCGATAGGCGTGGTGCGTGCGCCACCAGCGCCCTGGAGGCCGCGGGATGGACCAAACGTCGCGCGTCGGCGGTCCGGAATAGCCCGGACCGGCGAGGCGCCTCAGCGCCTTCTGAGCGCGTCTGACGCTCACGCGGTGATCGCCCAGGTACGCAGAGCGGTAGCGAAGGCGTGAGGCGTTTCGCCCCATGAAGCGGCCGATGCGAGGATGTCGATACAGAGCCGCGATCCGCTCGCCCGTCGACGGGCAGTGAAACCACCACCGCAGCCCGCCTTTCGTCCCCGGGCTGGTCGAGAGGCAAATCCGATCGTCGCCGATTTCGAGTACTCCGCGGTCGAACTGGGTGGCATCGACATCGACCATCACACGAAACCCACGCTCGAGATGCACCGAGCCCGTAACTTGCTGCCCAGGGACGAGCAGGCCATCGCGCTGCAGCGCCCACACGCGTAGGACCGCGCAGTCGTCGACGAAGAGCGTGTTGTACCGCGCGCCGTGGTTTCCCGATCCGATTCCGCCCACTTTTACCCGAAATCCATTTGATACCGGCCTTCCACGAATGGCGCAGAGAGCCCGGTTCCCGCATCGAGCCTGCTCAGTGCCCTGACCGTCCTCATTCATTGGCAGGATCGGGACGATGGGATGACGCGCGCCGACCGACAACGTGCGAGGGCGTGAATGAAATGGGCGGGATCCGCGCATGTATCTGTTCGCCCCACTCGTGCGGATTCGTGATCATCCCAATGATCCCATCGTCCCCTCGCCGCACTGGGCTCCCCGTCGCGCCTCGCCGGCGCGCTCCGCCGTAGTCGCCGGCCCGGACTCGGCCAGGTGGTGCAAGCTCACCTCTCCTGCGAGACCTCCTCCACCTTCCAGTTCGCCGCTCGTCCGTTGTGCGCGGTGGCGCGCACGAGCCTGTAGGCACTCCCGTCAGGCCCCTCTCGAACGGCATCTCGAACACCACGGAGGAAGTAGCCGAGACCACGATGATCGTGCAGCCGCTCGCCGAGGTCCCTCGGGAGGTCGGGCCGGCCGTCTTTCGCGCTCTCATCAGCAAGCGGTGTGGCGACGGATTCAGGTCGCGGGAAGGACCCATTGAACGCCTGCTGCGGCTTCAGGAAGTCGGCCAGCTCCTCCGCAGTAAACCCGCTCGGTGCCTTCTGCCACCTCTCGTAGAGCCACGCGAGAAACCAGAACCACACAGTGTCCTCGTCGGCGAGGTCGTCGCGCATCTCTTCGCGCCCCTGGCCGAACTCCGTCCAGCCGCCGGCCTCGCG
>JANQPS010000379.1 GCA_028285365.1 Thermoanaerobaculia bacterium
CGAGGTGATGTTCTGCTCCAGTGGCGCTCTGGCCAAGACGTCAGTGACATCTCGGCTCCACTCGAGCTGCTCGCTCTGGAGATCGAGCGTGACAACGTAGGAGCGACCGATCTCCTGCGTTCTCGCGATGGCGAGACGAGCTGGGTGACCCTCGAAGGTACCGCGTGGGGATTGGAAACGAGCCCGCCACTGAGCCGAAGGCAGGCAGCGCGCCTCGCTGCGGCCGACGATTCTGTGCGCCGAGGCGACCTCGACACGGCCGACCATCAGCTGAGCCGGTTACGAAGGGCGCTCGGTTCCAACGTGGGTGGCGAGCTGTGGTGGACCACCGAAGCCATGCGCCTTGCCGGGCTGCGCGAGGACTGGAACGCTGCGGAGCAACACCGAAACGCCGCCGTCGAGACTGCCAGCCAGCTTCGCGACCGGGTCATCGTGGATCTCCTTTGGGGACGAGTACTTCAGCATGGCGGCCGGCTCGAGCACGCCGAAGCGCTGTTCGTAGCGACTGCCCACGAAGCCCGGCAGCTCTCGGACGCCCTGGCCGCTGAACTGCTCGACGAAGCTGGCTTGTCAAGGTGGCGCCAGGGCAAGCTCGCCGTCGCCGCCGACGCCTTCACCGAGTCCTGGGAGCTCCGCCGCAACCTCTCAGAGGACAGCCTGGCGGCGGCTGCCAGCTTGAACCGGCTGGGGCTGATCCGCGCCAATGCCGGTGACTTCGAGCCGGCAGGCGACTTCTTCGACCGGGCACTGAAGCTACGCCGAAGACATCTGAGCGACAGCCTCGAGGTGGCCGCCACCCTCGAGAACATCGGTCTCCTCGCAACCAACGAGGGACGCTTCGGGGTCGCGGACGAGAAACACGCGGAAGCCCTCGAGATCAAACGACGCTGGGCACCTGCCAGCGAACACCTGGCCCGTGCGCACACCAACAACGGCCTCCTGGCCTGGTACCGAGGTCACTTACGATCGGCGCACAGCCAGTTTCTGGCTGCTCTCGAGCTCTGGCGACGACTGCAGCCGAGCAGCATCGAGGTCGGCATCAACCTTCAGAACCTCGGCAACGTCGCCTTCGATCGCTACGACCTCGACTCCGCGCAACGCTTCTTTCAACAGGCTCGAGAGCACTGGCAGGAACTTTCACCTGAAAGCCACTGGCACTCGACGACCGTGGCGAGCCTCGGAGCTCTCGAGCTCACTCGAGACGACCTCGACGGCGCGCGCGAGCACCTGGTGGCGGCTCTCGCCATGGTCCCCGAGGAGGATCCCGATCCCGGGACCTCTTTCATTCTCAACAGCCTCGGACGCCTCGCGCGGCGTCAGGGGAATCTCGACGAAGCTGCCGACTGGCACGGTAGAGCTCTCGAGCTGCAGCAACGAGGTGGCGCCGGACGCGTGGAAATTGCCTCGACCTTGCTCGAGATCGGCGAGCTTGCCGGAGCTCGAGACGAGCTCGACGACGCCCAGCAGCACCTGAGTGCCGCGCTCGCCACATTCGAAGAGCTGATCCCCGGGAGCTCCGACGAGGCGTGGGCGCACTCCGCACTGGCATCGACGGCTCTCCTTCAGGGTGATGGTGACCGGGCCGTGAGACACTACGAGCAAGCTCTCAGGGCACTGGATGCGCAGGAACGGCGACTGGGAGGACCGCAGAAGGTCAGAGCCCGATTTGCCGCCGGGCAGGCCCAGATCTACCACCGGTTCGTCAGCCTGCTGATCGACCTCGATCGCCGCGACCAGGCGTTTCGCATCCAGGAGCGCTACCGAGCACGCGTGCTCCGACAGATGATCGGTGGACGCGATCTGTCGCTCACCGTCACGCTCCCAGACGAATTGGCCACCCAGGTCCAGCAGCTCGACTTCGAGCGCGACCGCCTCCTGCGTGTCCTGACCGAGCTTCCGGCTGACGCCCCGAGCGCGGTCGTCGCCGAACTGAAAGGGCAGCGCGTCGATCTCTCGTATCGGCGACAGCAGCTGCTGGACGAGCTGCGTTCTACGGACCCCCGACTCGAGGACGTCGGCTACATCGAAGAGCCCCAGGGGGGCCAAGGCACTCAGAGCGAGACTCTCCGCCTCGAGCTTGCCAACGGAACCTTGGCCGCGGCGTTCATGGTCGGCGAAGACGAGACGATCCTGTTCGGCCTGTCGGATAGCAACAAAGGCCGTGAGCTCGAGGTTCACCGCCTTGCGATCGGCGAGACCGAGCTCGCGCAGCGCGTCACGCAGCTCAGGCTGTTGCTCGAGAGTCCCCAGGGAGGCCCCAGCGCCGAGAGCGCTCTCGAGAAGCGCGCGACGGACCTGTACGACACTCTGCTCGGACCGCTGGACTCGCGAGTCGAGCGCGCTGC
>JANQPS010000383.1 GCA_028285365.1 Thermoanaerobaculia bacterium
ACCGTCCTGCGCCTCGGCTCTCGCAGACGATCTACCAGATCTGGTCGAAGACGAGCCTCTGGGCCGTCGGGTGGCGCGCCGTGTCCGACTGTTCGACGACTTCGTGCTGGCCCACGCGGACGAGCTCGATCCTCGAGTGCCCCGCGTCTTCTGGCATCGGCACTGTCACGACCGAGCGGTGTTTGCCCTCGACGTGCCGTCGACGATCGGCAACACCGAGGTCGTCGACAGCGGCGCGGGCTGCTGCGGGATGGCCGGTTCGTTCGGCTACGAGCATGCCGAGCTGTCGCTGAAGGTAGCCAGTGATCGCCTGGCTCCCAACCTGGCGGAGTTCCTCGAAGAGACGGCGCGGTCGGCTGGGCCGAAGCCGGTCGTGATTGCCAGCGGGTTCTCGTGCCGTCACCAGATCCGTGACCTCTTGAGGAGACCGGATCTGATTGCCGAGCCGCTCTCGTCAGGCGTTCGTGTCCTGCACTTTGCCCAGCTGGCGAGCTCGGCGCTGAACGATCTCTAGTCGAAGGTCACGGGTTCGTTGGTGCGGACTCAGAGACCCATCTGGCGAGCCAGGTAGTAGAGCATGGTCTCGTCGGTACCTCCGCCGATCGAGTGCAGCCGGACGTCGACGAAGGCTCGCGCTGCCGAGCTCTCTTTCATGTAGCCCATGCCGCCGTGCAGCTGGAGACAGTCGTCAGCGACTCGACGCGACACTCGCGCGCAGTGGATCTTGGCCATGGTGATGAGCTCGGTGGCGTCTCGGCCGGCCGCAAGCTCCTCCACACATCCCCGGATCATCTGTTTCGCGACCGTGATGTCGGTCCACATCTCCACCATCTTGAACTTGGTGTTCTGCATGCCAGCGAGCGTCGTTCCGAAAAGCTTGCGCCCCTCGCACCATTCCTTGGTGTCGTGCCAGACCTGCTCGACTTGTGCGATGGCGGCGATCGCGATGACCAGGCGCTCGTCCTGAAACTGCATCATCTGCTGTTGGAAACCACGGCCGACCTCGCCGATGGTGTTGGTCACGGGAACCCGGACGTCGTCGAAGAAGATCTGCGCGGTATCGGATCCCCAGTTGCCGATCTTGTCGAGCAGCTGGAAAGAGAATCCGCTGCTGTCCGTCGGAACGATGATCTGCGAGAAGCCTGCGTGTCCGGCCTCGGGGTCGGTGACGGCAAGGAGGCAAATCCAGTCGGCGGTCGATGCGTTGGTGATGTAGATCTTGGAGCCGTTGATTACCCATTCGTCGCCGTCTCTCACGGCTCGGGTCTTGCCGCCCGCCACGTCGGATCCGGCGTCGGGCTCGGTTACCGCCACTGCCGAGATCTGCTGCCCTTCGATGGCAGGTACGAGGAACTTCTGCTTGAGCTCGTCAGTACCAAAGCGGTGAAGGGACGGCGTCGCCATGTCGGTGTGCACTGCAATACCGAGAACCACGCCGGCGTTGTCGGCACGGCCGAGCTCTTCGTGAAGGATGGCGCTGTAGTGCCAGTCGAGACCCATCCCTCCGTAAGCCTCCTCGTAGCGCAAACCCAGGATCCCGAGGTCGCCCATGCGGGGGTACAGCTCGCGATCGAATCGGCCCATCTCGTCGAACTCGCGAGCGCGCGGCTTGAGCTCGTCGGCAACGAAGCGACGAACGGTGTCTCGAAAGAGCTTCTGCTCAGGGGTGTCGTAGTCCAGG